>JASHPR010000036.1 GCA_030038015.1 Streptosporangiaceae bacterium | reverse complement strand
CAGCCGTCATGGGCGAAGATGTCATCGGCGGGCGGGGGTCCCTCGTGGCAGAAGATGGTGAAGCGTAGGAACTTCCATCGTTCCGCCCGGGTCCCGCCCGCCGCCTGCGGACACGCCGGGCACATCACCCGCTGTTTACGGCACCACAGGTCACAGCCTCACATCACGACTTTGCCGGGTCCCTGCCCACGAAATGATCCGAAGCTGTTAACCCTGCGGCATGAATCACGGCCAAGTGATTTTCGCGGCGAACAGGCTGCACTGCTGCTCCCGCGCCCAAGTACGGGCCGGTGAGCCATAGTTGCCGGTGGCGGTTCCCGCGCGCTGGCGAGGGGAGACCTTCGAACCCTACGACCGGCGCAGTTCGACCACAGGGATCAGCCTATTGGTCATCGCCTCGTACCTCGCGAATTGCGCGTACCGGCGCGCCTGCTCGTCGTAAATCCGGTCACTCTCCTCACCGGTGACCGGCGTCGCAATGGCGGCGTAGGTCTCCGTCCCCGTCTCCACGGTCACCTCGGGATGCGCCACCAGATTGTGATACCAGTCCGGATGGGTGTCAGCACCCCCCGCGGAGGCGAACACGTAGCGGTGCCCGTCCAGGTCCAGGTACAACATGGGGTTCACCCGCTCCAGGCCGCTCTTCGCTCCGGTCGTGTGCAGGAGCAGGACAGGAGTGCCCGCGAAATGCCCGCCGAGCCGGCCCCCGTTGGCCCGGAACTCTTCGATGATCTGCTCGTTCCAATTACGAACCCTGTCCCAATCGCGCGCTTCGCTCATTTTCAGGTTCCTCAGGAAGGCCTCTTCCGTCTCAACATTCCAGCCCCGGCAGGTGAATCGCCAGAGCAGAAAGTCCCCACAGCGGCTCCAGCCTTTCTGACGGGGTCACCTCTCTTGCGAACGGGAGGCCGCGGAGACCCGGCCTGGTTTGGCGACTTGAGCCGGGTCTTCGCGCTGGCAGCGGTCCGGTGCCAGTTTGGAGGCTGGCTACCCGTTCAGGCCACTGATCGGTCAGCCGGCCCGTAGCGTCGGCTGACCGCGTTGAGAACGAGCTCATCCCACTCCAGCAACTTGACGACCCGTTCAGGTCAATGGCCCGTAGCTGACCGCGGCACCCGGTCAGCCCCAGCCGTACGAGGGCTCCCCGCCGACGAACGGCGGCCGTTCCAGGTCGCCCCAGGTTGCGACATATTGCGCACTCCCGCCAGCGCGAGAGGGAGGCACATTAGCTGGTCTTTACTCGGTCTCGGGATTGTGCGGCCGCGGAGCGGGTGACCCTTCAGCGGTATGACCGGTTCGCGAGGCCAGTGATCCCTGCGGCCACCGTCAGCGTGGCCTTACCAGGGCGGCGTGCCAGGAGCGTCCAGCCCAGAGCATCTCCTGCGACAGCGCTTCGAGGACGGACCATGCCCGGTTTTCCTGCCGGCACGATCAGCGGCACTTTCCTGGCTGGCACGGTCAGCGGTATTGCTGGCCATCACCCGCATATCGCGATCCGGCTCTCCGGCGGCGTGGTGGTCGTGACCCTGTTGTTCATGGCGCTCGTTATCGTCCTGCTCGCAGCCCCGGTCATCTGGCAAGCCGTGTCCGAGTCCCTCGGCAGCGCGGCGGAGAAGGCGGCACCGGGCACGTTCTTCCTGGGACTGGGCCTGCTGCTCACCGGTCTTGTCGCCGGGGCGCGGCTCCTTGACATCGCCGGCGGCAGCCTGGTCGGCCTCGTGATTCTCGGCGTCATCGTGGACAACTACTTAACCGCGGTGCGCCGTGCCGCGAGCGCCAGGCCTTCCCTGCCTGGCCTGCCACGTGTGATGTGCCGCCGGTGATGGGCATTCCCGCGTGCGGGCGAGGTGCATGCCGTGTTCAGGCACCCACCCGCCCTGCAATTCACTGCGCGAAGGGTCAAGACGCGACGTACGCGGCAACTTCCGGCGATCCGCCGGGCTACGCCAGGTTGTGCCGAGACCAGTTGTCCATGTTTCGAACGATTGGCTAGTGTAGGTGCGTCTATTGCCAGCCTGTCCGGGTACGGTTCGGGGGCGCTGATCCGTGCACGGGGCGTCCACAGGTCCCGGGAGGCGAGATGTCCGGGGGTTTCAAGGTTGACCTTGGTGCCCTGGTCCAGGCAGCCGAAGGCGTCAACGGGACGATAACCGACCTCCAGAACAATAAGGTCAGTGACATCGGCGGCACGGAGGCCGACTACGGAGACGATGAGCTGGCCGCCACCGTGTCCGACTTCTGCGCTCGGTGGGAAATCGGCGTCCAGAACCTGGCCAACGACGCCGGGGAGGTAGCCACCCGTCTCTACCTGTCGGCCGCGAACTACGCGAAGGCCGAAAAGACGATCATCGCTCACCTTGCGGGCATCCTGCAGAGCCGCACGGGTACCGATCCGGCGGCCTCGCAATGGTGATGCGGTTAGGCGAGACCGGCAACCCCCTGGACCTGATCCCGGGGAACGCGGCCTCGATCGCCGCGGTGGCAGGCAAGATGTACGGCTACAGCACCGTGCTCACCGAGGCCGGAAACGGCCTGAAGGGCATCGACACCACCAGCGGCTGGAGCGGCGCCGCGGCTGACGCGTTCCGCAAGCGCTTCGACGGCGAGCCGCAGCGATGGCTGGATGCGGGCGCCTGTTTCCAGGAGGCAGCACGAGCGCTCGACCGTTACATCCCGACGCTGGTGTGGGCTCAGCAGCAGGCGGGAGTAGCGATCCAGCTGTGGAATCAGGGCCACAAGGACGCCGCGAACTCCACCCTCGAGAATGCCTGCAGCCAGCTCTCCGGCGCCGCGGGCGCCGCCAGCGCCGCCGTTGGCAGGGCCCGCGACCAGGCGCCGCAGCTGCCCGGGTTCTGGTCGAAGATCGGTAACTTCCTGCTCGCGTTCAGCGATAGAGCTCCCAGCATCACGGCCTGAGACCGGCGGCCTGGCCGGCTGTGCGGCTGAAGACGACACGGTCGAACTCCGCGCCCTGCTCATTGATGGCTCGCAGGGTCATCGTGGTGATCCCTCCTGGAGGGGCCGGGACCACATCCAGGGCGATGAAGGCGTAGTCGCGGTAACGGGCCTGCGACCAGTTCACCGTCTCGTAGATATCGGTGAAGTTCAGCTGGCTCACGTAAGGCCCGGTGCCGTCCGCCTGGTCGCCCGGCACCACGGTGCCGTTGCCCGGGGCGCTGGTGTTCACGCCAATCAGGAAATTGCGGTCGGCCTCGACCGTGCCCGACCACGCGTAACGGGGGCGGCCGGCGGAGCCAACGACCACGTAGGTGGTCCCGTCCTGCTCCGGGTGCACGACGGCGGCGTCGCCAGGCGACAAGGAGACGGCTTGCGCCGAGGAGGTCCCGCTGTTGGTGGCGGGGTCGTAGCTGATGGGGTTGGTCCGCTCGTAGAGATGGTTGTGGCCCTGGATGGCCAGGTCGACCTTGTACTCGGCGAACAGCGGTGCCAGGACCGAGCGCACGCCGCCGTCGGACGAATGGCTCTCGCACGTCGAGAACGCGCAGTGGTGGAAAAACGCGACGATGAAGTCCACAGCCGGGTCGGCACGGAACCCGGCCAGCGTCTGCTTCAGCCAGGCGGCCTGGCTGCCCTGGCTGTAGCCGAGCAGGCCCTGGATCTCGTAACTGAGGTCGTTGGCGTCGACGCTGACCACGGCCACGTTGCTGTAGACAAAGCTGTAGACGGACGGGCAGCGGCTCGGGCCGTTCTTCGGGAGGTCAAGCCGCTGGGCGTGACCGCCGTAGCCAACGGACCCGTAGTAGCCGATCGTCGTGGCGTCGGTGTCCAGGGCGGCGCTGAAGAGTTCCACGTCGTGGTTGCCGGTGGCGAACATCCACGGTGTGGACGCGGAGTTCGGCTCGATCGTGCTCAGGTAGCTTGTCCAGACGTAGGGATCGAAATCGTCCCATCCTCCGCTGTTGGGCGGTGGCGCAGGCGTGTTGCTGTCGCCCGGCTGCGTGCCGTTCGGGCCGTCGGGGTTGATGATCGCCACCGCGTCGCCGCTCGGGTTGGCGTAGCAGATGTCCCCGGCAAGCAGGTTGAAGCGGGTCGGGGTGTTGTTCAGCGGGTTGCGGACCATGCCGATCTGGCTGACCAGGGCAGCCACGGGCGAGATGTTCGTGGGCGGCGTCGTCGACGTGGGGTCGTAGTAATCGGGGTCGGTCGGGGAGTAGTAGTCGTCCGTGATGTGCGACGAGGACTCCGGCTGCAGCGACGGTGCGTTGTCGAGGGTCAGGCCGGTACCGGGCGCCCCGGTGATGCCCTGGTCGCCATATGCCGTGAAGGTGAACGGCTCGCGGGCGCGGTACTGGTCAGGTGCGGTGGTGAACACCGCGTCCGGGGTGTAGCCCACCTGGCCGCCGGCCCAGTACACGAAGCGGTAGTGGTAGGTCTGCCCCGGGGTGAGATGGTCCAGCAGGGCGTGCACGTAGAACTGGTCCGCGTTCAGCACATCGGTCAGGGACGCGGTGACCGGCCCGGTCGGGACGCCATTCCAGACCGGGACGTGGGTGATCAGCTGCCGCAGTTCGGCCGGCGCAACCGCTCCGTAGGACGGGTCGCCGCCGTACTCCACCGCGACCTTGATTCCTGAGGGCACGGCGTTGTAGGTGTTGAGGTTGAACAGCTGGCCGGCGACCCACATCTGCCGGCGCGGGTCCTCACCGAACGAGAGGTGGCGGCCGTTGACGACAAAACCTCCCGCCACCGTTCCCGTCCGGGCCAGCTGAGCGGCGACGGCCCGGGAGCCGAACCCGTTGCCAAGAAGGAAGGCGGCGCCGAGAGCACCGACCCCGCCCTTCATCACGCTACGACGGCTTATGACATTCCGCCGCAGTTGCTGCTGCAGAAACTCATGCTGCTCTGGAGCAGCGGAGGGGACGTGGCCGTAGCGGCGGGAACGCGGAAGAGAGTTCATTTTGGTGACATTGAGGCAAAAGATTGGCGTTGAGATGAATTGGATATGACTTGCCAGTAAAGAATGGCAAACGATCCGGCCGCGAAGCTTTGCCGTGGACACCGCGCCGGGCAGGCCTGCGCTGGGCTGCCCGGCGCGCCCGCCCTGCCCGATCGAGGTTCCCGGCGGCAGGGTCCGCGTTCCCCGGCGAAGCTGGCCGGCAAGTGACCAGTAAACCTCGAGGTCGACGACCTCAGCGTCAAGGTGTCCTTCCCGCTCAGGAACAGCGGAACCTTGCAGCCGACGCACTGAGCCGCAACCAGCGGCATGGGCACGATACGTCAGGACGACCCGGCCGGGCCGGCCGGTTATGGATCTTGTCTAGAATGAGCGGCGTGCCAGAGAGCGCCCCCGTTCCTCCTGGAGTTGATCCCACCACGCCGAGCCCGGCCCGCATCTACGACTACGTCCTGGGCGGCACGCACAACTTCCCGGTCGACCGGGAGGCGGCGGAACGGATCCGCGCCCAGTCCCCCGATCTGGCCGACGCGGCGTGGGTCAACCGCGGGTTCCACCAGCGCGCGGCCCGCTGGATGGCTGCCGAGCAGGGGATCGGCCAGTTCATCGACATCGGCTCGGGTCTGCCGACCCAGAGCAACACCCACGGGGTCGTGCAGAAGGTCATCCCGCGCGCCCGGGTGGCCTACGTCGACAACGACCCGATGGTGCTCGCCTACGCCGGGGAACTGCTGTCCGACGACGGGACCACCGCCGTCATCAACGCGGACCTGCGTAACGTGGACGCGGTTCTGGACGATCTGGCGCTGCGGGCGCTGATCGACTTCGAGCGGCCCGCGGGCCTGCTGATGACAGCGGTGCTGCACTTCGTGGCCGACGACGCCGGCCCGTGGGGCCTGGTCCGCAGGTACGCCGGCGCCCTGGCCCCGGGCAGTTACCTGGCGTTGTCCCACGTCACGTACGAGGGCCTGCCACCGCGCCTGGTCGAAGAGGGCGTCAGCGTGTACACGCAGGCTCGCGGCGTCCATCCCCGCTCACGCAAGCAGATCGAGCGGTTCTTCGCCGGGCTGCAGGTGGCGCCGCCGTATCCGGGTGCGGAGCCTGCGATCACGCACATCGGCGTGTGGGGGGCTGACGCCCCCGAGCTGGCCGACAGCGACGGTTCGCACTGGTGGTTCGGCGGGGTTGCCCGCCGGCCATGACAAACCCGATCGCCCCGAGCACCCCGAGGGGAGCCAGCGAGGCGGACACGACGGCGTGCCGGCCGGATGGGATGGCTCTCGTCAGCCTCGCTCGTGCCCGGATCTGCCAGCCGTTCAGAGCCGGTACGCCAGGACGACCCGGCCGGACCGGCCCGTGCCGAACCGGACGAGCTCGAGCGCCTGCCGGTTCCTGACGCCCGCGAACGGCGACTTGCCGCCGCCGAGAATGACCGGGTGAACGATCAGCCGGAGCTCGTCGATGAGGCCTTCGTTGATAAGGCTTGCCACGAGCGCCGCGCCGCCGACGACGTAGATGTCGCCACCCGGCTGCTCCCTGAGCGGCCGGAGCTCGCTGACCTCACGCACCACGCGAGCCGTTTCCCAGTTGGCCTTGTCGAGGGTCGTGGACAGGACGTAATGCGGCGTTCTCTGCGTCCACAGCGCGTACTCAACCTCGCCGTCCGTCGCCGCACGCCCCAGCATCGCGGCGGCGCTCTGGGGGTCAGCCGCGATCGACCCCCAGAGCTGCTCATAGCCTGGGTACGTTCCGCCCCCGATGACCGCCGCATCGGCGCCGGGGACCAGGCCGAGCGCGTCGCTCCACGAGTCGACCCAGTCGACCTCGTCGCCGGCTCCCTGAATGTAGCCGTCCAGCGACATCTGCAGCGCCGCGATGAAGGCCCGGGACTCTTTGCTCACCGCACTGACTCCCATCGTGTTCTCGCCTGCGGGGCAGCCGGCGGCTGCTGCGCCGTCATTCCCCTTGCCGGGTGACGGGGTCGGGGAGGTCGGCTGGGCCGGCGGCCGCCGCAGCCGCCGCGGCCGCCGCAGCCGCGCGCATCGGCCCCTGCGCCTGCTCAGGGTGGTCGTAGTTGTCGTGCCAGTTCCACCAGTTGTACGGCGGGGTCTGCGGGTACCCCTCGGGCGAGTCCTCCCAGGTCTCCTGCCGCCCCAGCGCGGTCAGGTCGAGGTAGCTCCAGGTGCTGCCCAGCGCCTCGTCCCCGCGGTTGTTGACGAAGTACGTTCGGAACACCCGGTCGCCGTCGCGGAAGAACGCGTTCGTGCCGTGCCACTCGTCCACGCCGAAGTCGGCGTCCACTCGTCGGTGATCGTGTACCAGGGCATCGCCCAGCCCATCCGCTCCTTCAGCCGCGCGATGTCCGCCTGCGGCGCCCGCGAGGCGTACGCGAACGTGGTGTCCCGGGCGTTCAGATGGGCGAGGTTGGCGACCTGGTCGGCCATCATCGAGCAGCCATGGCACGCGTGCTCCGGCCAGCCGATCACCCCGGGCTCGAAGAACGCGCGGTACACGACCAGCTGCCGGCGGCCCTCGAACAGGCCCGCCAGGCTCACCCGGCCGTCAGGCCCGTCGAACGCGTACTCCTTCTCCACCGCCAGCCACGGCATCCGCCGCCGCTCCGCGGCCAGCGCGTCCCGGGCCCGGGTCAGCTCCTTCTCCTTCACCAGCAGCGCCTCACGCGCTGCCTCCCACTCCTGCTCCGTGACGACCGGAGGAGTCTTCATCGCGGTTCCGCCTTTCGGTTCCGATGTCCTCGGGTTTTGAAGCGTGAACGTTACGCTCGTGCCCACCCTGGTCGAGATGCTGCTTCAATGCGCTGAGCGGGCCGTCCCAGTCGCGGGCCAGCGCCGCCAGGAACTGCTGCGCCACCTGCATCGGCGCCGAGCGCAGCCGGTAGCGCACCCGCCGCCTCTCGCCTGGCTCGGCCGTGACCAGGCCGGCCTCGGCCAGCAGGGCCAGGTGCTTGGCGATCGCCTGCCGCGTGATCGGCAGGCGGCCGGCCAGGTCCGTGGCTGTGGCCGGCCCGCCCGAGGCCAGCGCCGCCAGGATGGCGCGCCGGCTCGGGTCGGCCAGGGCAGTGAAAACCTGCTCGGCGATCGCCTCGATCTCAGGCGGCGTCGAGGTAGTCGGCCAGCTCACCCAGTTCCTTCGCCCATCCCTCGGTGTTCCCGTCGAACGCCTTCCGGTACACGTCCTCGGGCAGCTGCGCGAACCCGCTCTCGGTCACCGTCAGCCGGGTGCCCGCACCGGACCGCTCGAGAGTGAACTCGACGTAGGTCCGCCGCGGATCGTCGTCGGGCAGCCCGTAGATGTGCCAGGTGAACCCGAACACCCTCGGCTCCTCCACCCGCTCCACCCGCATATCGGCCGTGACGCCTTCCGCCGCCCAGCTCATGCGGGCCGATCCGCCCGGCCTCAGGTCGATCGCCGCGTCGTCGCCGAACCAGGAGCTCAGCCCTTCGGCCGTGGTGATCGCCGCCCACACCTTCTCCGGCGGGTGAGCGATCTCCACGGTTCGCTCGATCCGGTCAGGAAAACCCATGCCAGCCTCCCATGTAGCAACCAGTTGGTTGCTACACTATGGCAACCAACTGATTGCGTCAAGAGCGCCGGTTGAGCCGGGCCATGGAGACCCTGCCAGCATCGCCTTCCGGCCCTGACGCGGTGGCGGGCGCGCAATATCAGACCCGGCACCTACCGTTGTCTGCGGCAGGGCCAGACGCTGGCGCGCCGGGCGGCGCGGCCGCAACGGCCCGCCACTGACCGTCAAGGAGGACATCGATGCCGCTCACTGAAGCTCAGCTCGCCTATCTCGGCAGTCAGCGGCTCGGCCGCCTTGCCACCGTCGACGTCCGTGGCCGGCCGCAGAACAACCCGGTCTCGTTCCGGTACAACGCCGAGCTCGGCACCATCGACATTGGCGGTCGCGCCATGGGCCAGAGCCGCAAGTTCCGCAACCTGTCCGCCAACCCCAACGTGGCCTTCGTGGTCGACGACATCGCCTCCTACCAGCCCTGGAGAGTCCGCTGCATCGAGATCCGGGGGCACGCGGAAGCCCTCACCGACCAGCCTGCCCCGCT
>JASHPR010000442.1 GCA_030038015.1 Streptosporangiaceae bacterium | reverse complement strand
CCCGAAAGAGGCGAAGGCCGCCTGACCTGACAGACGACACCCCAAGCTGACGGCCGGGGCGAGCCCTCCGCGGCATTGAGACACCCAGTGATCTCGACGCTCATCATGGGCAGCCCCGCCCGTCGTCTGCTCAGCCCGATCACGCGCTGCTGGGCCCAGCCCCATAACCGCTATGCAGGGACAGACGACGGACGAGGCATCGGCCAAACGCTTGACACAAACCATCTCACGCTGATGAGCGTGCGAGGCGGCGGCGTCCGCGTTTGCCATGATGAGCTGGCGAGTGCCAGCCCGCCCGCGTTACTTGGTGATCTGCGTGCCGTCGGGGTGGCGGTCACAGCGGTTCGAGATGAAGTCCGCACCAATCGGCATAGACTGCCACGGAGAGCACTGATCTGATAGCAGAGCAGTGGACTCTTAATCCGCGGGTTCGGCGTTCAAGTCCCTGGCGGCGCACCCAGGCCTTCACGTTTTGGTGAGGCCTATCTTCACGTCTGGGTATGACATTCTGGCGCGCGTCCGTCGTGGCTGCGGCCCGTTGCCATGGCCGTATGGGGTTCGTGCCGACTTGATGGCTTGCTGAACCGGGCGCGAACCGGGCTGGCCGGGCTGTCCGCAAGCAGCTACGAACCCTGCTTCTGCGCGGTGCAGCCCTGGCGGTGCCCCTCGCTGACCACGGCGCCGCATTCGGCGCAGATGAGGTTAGCCCAGCAGGCCGGGTCGCCGCCGGCCTCGTTCTCCTCCGCACCGAGCAGGTCGGCCAGGACCGCGGCCTGGCTGATACCCACGTCGCGGGTGGCGGTCAGCAACGTTACCGGCCGTCGAGCCGCTAGCGCGTGCACCTCGCCAAGCCTCTTGCGCGGGCCGGGTGCGTTCAGTTCGGTGATGTAGCGGCGGCGGAACTCGCTGAACTTCGCCGGATCGTGGCCGTACCAGACGCGAAGGCCGGTGGACGGGGCGAGGTCTTTTGCCCATTCATCCAGCTTCGCGTCGGCTTTCCGCAAGCCCCGCGGCCACACTCTGTCTACCAGCACTCGGACCCCGTCGCCGGGGCTCGGGGCGTCGTAAACCCGGCGGATGCGGACGTCTGCGGCCATCGCAGCCTCCTGCCCGTGGCGGCCAGCCGGGCGCAACAGTAGCTGCACTTGGCGTTTCCCGTGCGGCCACGATACCCGGAGCTTGCCTATCGTGGGACGACATACCGCCGACCCGTTCCGCCCGCTGTCCCGCGCTGACCGCAGTCCGGCGCCACCAACCGAGAGGGGCCCAGGAATGAGCCACGATCGCGTGCATCAGCTGACCCGCAAGGATTTCGAGCAGCTGCTGGCATTCCGCACCAGCCTGCGCCGGTTCCAGCGGTGGAGCGAGGACCAGGCACGCGCGGCCGGCCTGACCCACGTCCAGCACCAGTTGCTGGTCGCGGTCAGGGGCCATCCCGGCCCAGAGCCGCCCACCGTCGGCGACCTGGCCGGCTACCTGCTGCAACGCCATCACAGCACCGTCGAGCTGGTCGACCGCAACGAGTCGGCCGGCCTGGTGCGGGGCGCATCGCCGACGGCCGCGACGCCCGTGTCGTCCGCGTGCAGCTGGCTATAATTTGTATCGTGACACGATAAAAGATGGCGATGGAGAACGGGGAGCCGCGCAGGCATCGTTGACGTTCGGCCGGAGAGCCTTCGGGACAGACCTTCGCGCGGGCCGCGCCGCGGCCTGGGTCCCATCGATGGCACAGCGGCCCAACGCGGCTGCCAGTACGGCCCCGGCACACATCCGCCAGCCGCCCGGACTTTCACGGACTTGATAGACGAAGCGCCGGCATCTGGGTTCATGCCGAAGTCGCAGCTGTCGGCCGGCACGATCCAGCGGCTCCTCGACGCGTCCTGAGCTGGCGGATATGGAAACCAGGCCGGGCGGCGCCACCGCCTTACGGCCCGCCGCCACGGTGCCGGAACAGCAGTGGGCGCACCAGCTCACCCCAGCGGTGCATCAGCCCGGACCCGAGCGGGACATCGGCCAGCCGCGGCATGTAATGGAGGAACGCAAACCGGAGCCGGTAGGCGAGCATCCCGTCGGTGAGCACTTGATCGCCGGCCACGGCGCCGGGCCGGGGAAGGCCGTGGTACGGCGCGGTTCGCAGCGGCTTGTCCGCGGACGCCAGGTACCTGACCTCAACGCCGTCGCGGGCCGGCACCACGGACGGGCGGCGCGCCGAGTTGGTCGCGAAGACGACCACGCGCACCGACGGGACCGTCCCGATGTCGTCGAGGATGCGCGCGATACCTCGGTCGAGTGATTCCTGGCTGCCATGCCAGGGGGCGACCAGCGGCTCCACGTCGAAGATCATCGTCCTGACCGACAGCTCCCTGGCCCGGGCGTACAGGTCAGCCATGCCAGTCACCCGTACGTAGTTGGCTGTCACCGGGTCCGCCTTTCGGCCAGGCCGCGAGCTGTGGATACGCTCATCATGGACCCAGCGCACCTGGCTCCTGGCTGCAGCGCGGCCCAAGGTGCCTGCTCCCAAACGGCCAGGTGCCGTGATCTCATCCTGTTCCCTCTGGCGGGGCGAAAGCAGGCGGCCAGTTATGATCGCGGTCGGCAATCACGTCATCACGGATCTCCCGGATCGTGTCGTCCGGGCACCGCACGCCCTGGGGCGGCTGCTTCGCGGCCGTAACGAGCTGCGGCGGCTAAACCCGTCGTGATGGTGATCAGAAGAGAGTCAATCGGGATGTTCTTGTTCTTCTCCAGCCGCCTCGGCTGCCTGACCTCGCTGGCCATATCGGTAATAGTGACCCTTATCCTCCTGGCTGTTTTCCATGTGATCTGATCGATCCTGTGGCTGTCGAGTGCCGCCTCGGGCGTGGCCCGGCCACGGTCCCGTCAGGAAGCCTGCTCGCCGTAGTGTGCCGAGAGGCCGTAGATCACCATGATCGCGATAGCGATGTAGATGAGCGACCAGACCGGGTAATACGGCATCACGAAGATCGCCGAGATCGCGCCCAGGGACGCGGCGACGATGCCGACCCAGCGTGAGATCTCGGCGCTCGGCCGGTCACTCGGCCCCAGGACCAGCGCCCCGGCGGCGATCAGGATCACCCCGATAATCAGCCATATCCATCCGTACGTCGCCAGGCTGTGCCCCAGGAGCGCACCGCTCAGGTTATCCGGAATGGGGCCGTGGTACCCGATTGCCCAGATCGCATCAATCACCCGCATGATCCCAGCGACGATCAGCACAACCGCGGAGAATGTCAGCCAGCCTGAATTTTTCCTCGCGGCCGTCTGCCCTTTATGCGGCGTTTCGGGGGTCTTTGTGTCGGCCATGGCAAAAAGTGCCCTTCCTGTGACCGGTTGAGTGACGGGCCTTCGCCCCGTTCGTCGTTCCAGTTCCCTGAGCCGCAGACGGAAAGGTGAGCCTGGCTGTGGTCGCATAGTCAGGCGCTGCGCGGCCAGCCCGCGTCCCGGCCGCGCTGAGCGAGCGGCCGGGCCTCGGTGCGAGCCGCCATGCAGCCGCGGCCTGACGATCTCGATATGCACAACCCGCATTGACATCGTATCGCGAGAGCCCGCGTCACCTTTCCCGCCCGGCCCCCGCAATGACAGCCGAGCCGGGACCGCCAGCCGCCGCTCACCGGGAACCCGGAACGTAGAACAGCGAGTTGGGGATACCCGGCGAACGCTGGGACGAGCGCGCCGCGCCCATGATCGCCTGCCTCAAGGTGTTCGAGGAAAGCTATGCCCGCTTTCCCGGGTTCACCAGCGACATCCAGGGCGTGTACCCCGAAGAAGACGAGCACGGCCGCGTGCGCCTGTTCACCTACGTCATCAAGGAATAGAGGAAGGGGCCGCGGAGATCGCTCCGGTCAACCTCGGCTATGAACCCGTCACGCAGCAAGCCGGACGGCCGTCAAGCCTGGGGCGGTTCAATCGAGTCGTACGCGATGGCCTGGCGGTGGAAGAAGTCGCTGTGGGTGGCACGCCGTGCGACCAGGATCAACGGAACTCCAAGCGCCATGGCTACCAGCACCGAGGCCGACGCGGCCACGCCCGACTGTTTGATCACTTCGTAACCGACCCAGAAGCAGAAGATCCCCGAGAGGAACGGGAGCAGCACGCCGACGAAGAAGAACCGCGCATTCGTCAGCATTACCTTCCGGTACGACCACGCGCAGGCGATGCCCGTCGCGCCGTAGTAGAAGGCAACGAGTACGCCGATGTCGTCAATGAGATTTCCGTATCCCGTATTGACAGCCGGGCAGACGGTCCGGAGGAAGATCCCGAACAGGCACAGGCCGGCCAGGATAAGTGTTCCGATCATCGGTGTCTGGAACGTACCCTGAACCTTCCTGAACGCCGGGGGGAACACCCCATCGCGCGCCATGGACAGGGTGAGCCGGGAAGCGGGCAGGAGGGTTGTCTGCGTGTCGGCCACCGTCGAGGCGAGCACCGCGAAGATCATCAGGTAGCCCAGCCAGCGGCCAGCCGCTTGCTCCGTGAAGTAAAACAGCAGGTTGGTTCCCTGGGCCGCGAGCTGCTTGCCCGGGATCAGCATCTGTGCCGCCACGGTGTTCAGGCAGAAGATGAACATCAGCAGGAACATCGAAATAATGCAGGCCTCGCCCGGCGTCCTCGTCGAGCCCTTCGACTCTTCGTTCAAGTTGACAGAGGTGTCCCAGCCCCAGTACAGGAAAAGGCCGAGAACCATTCCTGCCGCCAGGCCCTGATAGCCGTGGATCGAAAGCGGGCTGAGCCAGGACCAGTGGAACCCTGCCGACCCCGCCGGATGCTGGGCCGCGACCTTCACGATCCCCCATATGGACGCACCCAGCACGACCGCGTACTGGATGATCAGGAAGACCCATTGGGCGTTCGCCGTCCACCGCACCCCGTAGACGGTGATGAAGGTGATGCCCGCGAGCCAGAGTGCCGCGATCCCTGACGTCAGCCACAGCTCGCTTGCCGTGGCGGCGCTGATCCAGCCAAGGGAATGGAAGAACTGGAGCGTGTAGTCGGCGGCAAGCACCGGTGCGGCCACGCAGAACAAGACGCTCGCCGCGAGCTGGACCCATCCGTTGAGCCAGCCGATGTCAGGACCGACGAGCTTGGAGATCCACGCATAGCTGGCGCCGCAATTCGGGTCTCTCCGGTTCAGGTAGAAGTAGGCGACGGCGATGAAGAGCATCGGGACAAAGCTGACGATGATGACCGCCGGCCCGGCATAGGCGACGGCCACGAAGAGAAGACCGAGCGTCGCCGCCAGGGAATAGGCCGGGGCGACCGAAGAGACGGCCACGACCGTCGAGTCGAAGAGGTTCAGTTCGTCTGCCCGCAGGGCCGGCGCCGCCGTGGCGGCCGGTTCGTCACCTCCCGTACTGGATGCGGAGGCTTTAGACGTCGCCATTCCCTACCGCCCGTCCTCCGGAAGCCGCACGCCGCCGCGGGGCTTTTAAGAGCTGGCGCCGGGCTGCATGAGCCACGGTGCCCTGGCGAGCCCGCCAGGTCGAGGGACCTTCGTCGCAGCTGACCATGCCGAAAGGCCGGAGCCGTCGGCCCGTGGCAGGGCTGCCGGCCGACCGGATCACCCAATTGCGGGGCCATTGGTCCCTATCGCCCCGCAGCCGTGGGCAGCACGATGGACTTGTTCGAACGATCCGGGGGTGATCTCGATGACCGGATGGGCAACCTTGGCCGGGGAGCGCGCAGACCTGCTCGAAGAGCAGATCTCAGATTTCACGGGGGCCGGGGCGGATAAGCAAGCACTGGAGGGCCTGCGCAGGAAGCTCGCGGACGTCCGCATCCGCCACATCGATGCGCCTCATCGCTTTGTCTGGCTGACGGGAAGCGCGATCAACGAAACCTGGAGCGAACTGCACCGCATCGAGGAGCGGATCGACGATCTGACGCCGAACGCCTGCGTCGGCAAGCTCGTGCGTGACGCACAGCGGCACGCCGAGGAGATGCCAGGAGAGCAGGCGGCAGAGCTGAAGCACAAGCTGGCGGAACCTAACCAGAAAGCTGCCGCGCTCGAGGTGATCCATGAGGTTCACAATGCCGCCGAGGAACGCCACGAATCCGAGCGCAACCAGCAGCGTGGGATCTTGTACTTCGCGGCGGGGTTCTTTGCCGGCGCAGTCATCCTGCTCATCGTGCAGGCGGCCATGCCAGCATGGGAGCGGATCATGCCACTTCCCAGCAATGGCATGACGGTGCCCGGGTGGGCACTGCTGGCCCTGGTGATGCTGTTCGGGATGCTCGGCGGCGCACTCAGCGCACTGGTCTCGCTCTACATGACCGGAAAGAAGCTGACCAACTCGGTGTGGTTCGACCCGCGGCCGGCGCTCTCGGTATTCAAGACGGTCATGGGCCTGTGGACCGCTGTCCTCGCGGTCCTCGCGGTCGGCACCGGCGTCATCGTTGGCGTCTACACCTCGCTCGCCTCGGTCCTCCTTCTCGCGTTCATCTTCGGTTACGCTCAGCAGGCAGTGACGCGCTTCATCGACCGCAAGGTCGCTGACATCGTTGCAGTCGACAGGCCCCGCACCGGTTGATGCGCCCGCCATCTCTGACCTGCGCCGGAAGCCGGCGACCCTAAAGGTTCACTTTCCCGTCATCCCCCGGATACAGCAGCTTGTGCGCAAAGTGCCCCGCAGCCCTTAGGGACATGCCATGAGCACTTTCCGCGCGGGTCATCGTTTCTTGCGAGCCGTCGTAGCCTGCTGCTTGGGGCTGCTTGCGCTGGCCGCCGTCGGCGCGCCTGCCGCAGCCGCGCTGGCGTCCCCGGCCCATACCGCCGCCAGGTCCGTAACGATCACCAGTACGGGGCTGCACCCCGGGGCGATCAAGCACGTGTGGCTGATCATCCTGGAGAACAAGTCCTACGACGCCACGTTCAGCGGCCTCAACCAGAACACCTACCTGTGGAAGACGCTCCCCGAGCAGGGTGCGCTGCTCACCAACTACTACGGCACCGGCCACTCCAGCATGGACAACTACCTGTCGCTGGTGTCCGGCCAGGCGCCCGAGGAGGACACCCAGGAGGACTGCAGCGTCTCGAACAAGCTGATCGGCCCGAACTCCGACATCATCAACACGGGCAGCCTGTTCACCAACAAGAACTACGGCCAGATGTACTCGCCGGCCAACGCGTCGCAGCCGAGTGGCGCCAACGCGCCGCTCGGGGAGAACGGATGCACGTACCCGACCGACGTCCCGACGCTGTTCAACCAGTTCGACGCGGCGGGGGTGACCTGGAAGGGGTACGCCCAGGACCTCGGCGGCGCGCAGACACCCGGCTCCACCCAGTTCGTGCCCGACACCGTGCCGAACCGGGAGGCCGCCGCGTGCGGCGGCCCGGGAACGGCCGCCAACAACCCGGACACCAACCCCACCGACATGGAAGGCGACTACCCGCCCGGGGTGACGACCTTCACCGCGGCGCAGCCGGATGACCAGTTTGTCGCCAAGCACTTCCCGTTCCCCTGGTTTGAGTCCCTGACCGGCGCCGTCCAGGCCAACGGCAGCGTCACGCCGCCGCTGAACGAGCCGTCCAACGGCGGGACCAACTGCGACGCGAACCACATCGCCAACCTCGACAGCCCCACCGACGGCCTCTTCCACGACCTGCAGAAGGTGAGCACGACCCCGGACTTCAGCTGGATCACACCGGACAACTGCAGCGACGCCCACGACGCCGTCTGCCATGGCAACAACCTCTCCGGGGCGTTCAACGCCAACGGGACGCCGAACTACAACTCGCCGATTCCCTACGACCCGGAGTCGACCACGCCGGCGAACTACACCGGAGGCCTGTACGCCTCCGACCTGTTCCTCGAGTACTACATCCCGCTGATCGAGCAGTCGCCGGCGTTCAAGGAAGGCGGCCTGATCGACATCACCTTCGACGAGGCCTTCCCGCCGTTCACCTACACCGGCGACAGCTTCAACAACGCCAACGACTACCCGCCGACCTCGGAAGACCAGCCGAACTACACCAGCGGCCTCAAGGCAGACGCCGCGGGCGAGAACCTCGACGGCCGCAACGTCCACTACGAGCCGACCGGGCCGAACTCGACGCTCGGCACCAACGCCCAGGGCGACCAGCTCTACCCAGGCCCGGGCAACAACGCCTTCATCGACCGGCCGCCGTCGTGTTCTGACGTGCCGGCGAACCTCAACGCTGCGGACTGCGTTCCCGGCATCGTCCGCGGTGGCTCCGGCACCTCGCCGGGTGCCCGCACCGACACGGTGACCGGCGGGCCCGGCTCGAATGTGATC
Source organism: Streptosporangiaceae bacterium (assembly GCA_030038015.1). GTDB lineage: Bacteria > Actinomycetota > Actinomycetes > Streptosporangiales > Streptosporangiaceae > JASHPR01. Next base: position 16,293 of record JASHPR010000442.1, on the reverse strand, counting down.
TCCGACAACTCCATCGTGGCCGACGACACCGGCCGCGGGGTGACCGGCACCAACATCCCGGCCAACTCCTTCGTCGGCGCGGTGACCGACACCGGGCCTGACTTCCCGACGACCAATAAGGGCTCGGTAACGACCGGGTCGTTCCAGCTGGTCAGCCAGAACGGCAGCCCTGTCGACCCGACCGGGCCCGTAACGAGCATCACCCTGAGCGCGGAGGGCGATCCGACCGACCTCCAGCCCGGGGAGACCCCAGACCCGCTGTGGGACGCGACCGACCCGACGCCGGGCGGCGGCGACACCGGCAGCGTGCTGATCAGCCCGTTCATCAGGCCGGGCACGGTGTCCGGCGTCTACTACAACCACTACAGCTGGCTGCGCACGATGGAGGACCTCTTCGACGTCAAGCGCGGCAACGACTGGGCTCCGCTGCCCGCGGGCACGGTGTCGGGCGGGCTGGATGGCCAGGGTCACCTTGGCTTCGCGGCCCAGCCCGGGCTGCGGCCGTTCGGCCCGGACGTGTTCACCAACCCGAGCGGCTTTGGCCTTGGATACAGCCTGACCGCCTCCACCAGCCCTCTGCCGTCGTCGCCATGGGCACAGACGGCGCTGGCCGTGGGGGTCCTGCTGGCCGCGCTGGCGGCTGGCGGCGGCATCTGGCTCCGGCGCCGGTGGCGCCCTGCGCTGTCCAGGCGGCCATGAGCCCTCTGCCCGTTGCGGCACGCCCGGCCAGGCGTGGCCCGGTCCCCGCGATCGCGGGAACCGGGCCACGCCGGCCAGCTGCTGTCATTGCCCTGCTCGTCCTGCTCGTGCTGCTCTGCGTCTCCGGCTGCGGCTCGGCCAGCACGAAGCCATCCTCCAGCAACCTCGACCACTTCGGCGGATACCCGTCCTTCCTGCCGAAGAACACGCTGAACTTTCACGGCGATACGGTGCTGACGGGCACCGTCCAGCGGCCGGCGCTGACCAACCAGGGCGACGGCGTAGAGGTGAAAACGCCGCATTGGTCGGTACTGATCAGCGTGACAGGGCCGGAGGTCCCCGGCGAGGGCTTGCCTTATCAGGCGCCGTCGACCACCTGCACCTGGCTGGTAACCATGTCCAGGGCCACCGGGCCGGTGCCCATCTCGCCGTCCGACTTCACCAGCATCGACGACATGAACCGGGTATACCAGCCTCAATTCGTCCCCGGCCAGCCTCGCCCGCCCGGCGTCCTGCGGCCAGGCGAGGCAGTCCACTTCGAGCTGCGTGCCGCGGAGGCGGTCGGCGAGGGACTGATGCGCTGGGCGCCGAACGGCCGCAACATCGTCGCCAAGTGGGACTTCGTCGTGGAGAACGACTGAGAGGTTTCCCGCGCACGCGGCCGGCGGCGGCGCTCGCCCTGAGTCAGCCCGGCTAGGCCTCCTCGAGCGCCTCGCCGAAGTCACGCAGGAGCCTGTGATTGTGGTCCTCGGCGAGCAGGTGCCCGATGCCCAGGACGATCGCCGCCGGCCATTCAACGACGCCGAACAGGGCCATGGCAGCCAGTCCGCCGTAGAACGCGAGGCGTTCCGGCTCCGGCACCCGCACGGCGCCCAGGTCATTCGGCAATGCGACGCGGAGGCTGTGTTTGTCCAGGACCACGGCAGCGGCCCGCTTCGCATTCGGGCGTGACGTGGCGGTTCGCCCCGCGGCCCGGGTATCGGTCCTGGCAGCCACGGCCCTACCCTCGCTTGGCCAGCGCGTAGCCGATGCCGACCGCGGCAACGACCGGCCAGTCGATCGCCCCCACGGCCCCGGCAAGGCCAAGGCCGGCCATAAAGCCAACGCTCTTGTACTCGACGTGGCCGAAAACGGGCAAATCAATGCCAGCACCCTCTTTATGGTACTGATCGTCATGATGCTCGCCGTTGCGCGCCGCCCGGCCGGCCGGCGAGTTTCGCCGGGGACTGGCTTGGTTCTTGGCGTCCATCACAACATCCTGAGCGCTGGGCGACGGGTACTCATCATCCCGCGCGGGTGATTGGCGCCGCGCCGGGGAGCCAGGCTCACTTCACCCGCCCCGCGTGATGCGACCTCACCCGCCCCGCGTGATGCGGGGGGGCGCGGCGGCCCGGAGCATGTCCCCATGCACCCAGCCCACGCGCGCTGCTTGCCCCGGTGATGCCAGGCTTCGCCGGGCTGGTGACCGCCGCACGGCGCACCGCTCGCGAGCTGCAGTCGCCACGGGTGGCGTGGCGCGGTGATGGGCGTGTCCACATCCGCGTGCGGGGCATCGCGCACGAACGCGGCCGCGCCCTGGCGCGCGCGGTCGAGGCCGGGCTGTCTGATCACTCCGCGGTGCGCTGGGCGGCCGTCAACGCCCCGCTGGGTGTGGTGGTCGTGGCGTGTGACCGCGACGCGCCGGCACACGAGCTGATCGCCATCATCGAGCGGCTCGAGGCCGAGTACCTGGTCCAGCCTGAGCGGCCGGCCGACAGGCCGGTCCCGGTGGACCGGGTGGCTGTGACGGCGGCTCCGCTGGCTGCCGCCGCCGCGGGCCTGGCATTCGCCGGCGCTGGCCGGGCGCTGCGTATCGTGCGGCTGCCGGCCGAGCTCGGGTCGGTTGTTCAGCTGGTGGACACCCAGCCGCGGCTGCGTGCGGCCGTCGAGCGGGCCGCGGGAGCCCCAGGCGCCGATCTTGCGCTGGCGACGGCCAATGCGCTGGCCCAGTCGGCGGCGCAGGGAATGGGCGGGCTGGCCCTTGACCTCGGCCAGCGTGCCGCGCAGCTTGCCGAGGCGGTGCTGCAACGGGACACCTGGTCCCGGGCGGAGCCGGTGCTGTGCGGTGATCCCCGCCGTGCGGCGGCACAGCCGGTCACGCCGGAACGGCCGCGGGCGGTGCCGCCGGGCCCGGCCGGGATTTATGCCGAGAAGATCGGCCTGGGCGCGCTGGGCGCCTTCGGCGGCCTGCTGGCGGTCACGGGCAGTCCGCGGCGCGCGGCGGGGGTCGCGCTCGCTGGCCTGCCCAAGGCGGCGCGGGTCGGCCCGGAAGGCTTCGCCGCCGCGCTCGGCTGCCTGCTGGCCAGGCGCGGCCTGGTCGTCACCGATCACCGCGCGCTGCGGCTGCTTGACCGCATCGACACGATCGTGGTCGACACCGACGTGCTGACGACCGGCGCGCTGGCCGTGGGGAACGTGCTGCCGCTGGGCGATGCGGACGTCGCGCATCTCACCGGCGTCGTGTACGCCCTGTTCTCGGCTGACCGGGCCGGCGAGACCGTGACCGATGGCACCTTCGCGCTGGGCCCGCTGCACGCTACGGGGATGCCGCGCGGCGGGGCCAGGCTGGCAGCCAAGCTCGCCGATCGCGGCGCAGCGCTCCTTCTCGGCCTCACCGAGTACGGCTGCCTGCGGGCTGTCGTCGGCCTCACTCCGGAGCCAGCCAGGGGGGCTGACCTGATGCTGGCTGCCGCTGCCGGGGCTGGAGCGGCGTTCTGCCTGGCCGGCCCGGCCGGCGGGCCGGCCATGGCCGGCAGCGGGCAGGCAGCCGCGGCAGAGTCCGGGCCTGGGGCGGCCCGGCTTCTGCCCGGCGGGCGGCGGCTCCTCGCGTCGGTTCGCGGCCTGCAGGCCGATGGTGCCGTGGTGCTACTGGTATCCAGGCAGCGGCGTGCGCTCGCGGCGGCCGATGTGGGCGTGGGACTGGTGGCGGCGGACGGCCGGCCTGCGTGGGGAGCGCACATCCTGGTGGCCTCGGACCTGGCCGCCGCATCGCTGCCGATCGACGCGGTGCGTGTGGCCCGCGCCGTGTCCGGCCGCGGGGTGGGGCTGTCCCAGGCCGGGACGGCGCTCGGTGCGGCCATCGCGGCCGGCGGTGCCGCGCCCCGGGCATCGGCCAGGAGCCTGCTCGCAGTGAACGGGGCTGCCGCGATCGCGCTGGCGGGCGGCGCCTGGTCGGTCTCGGAACTGGCGCGCCGCCCGGCAAGGGTCCCGCCGTCGGCGCCGCCGTGGCACGCGATGCCCGCCGAGCTGGTTCTCAGCCGGGTCGCCAGCCGGGCCGGCGGGCTGAGCCAGCAGGACGCGCGCCGCCGCTGGCGGCCAGACGAGCGCCAGCCCCGCGAGCCGTCAGTGTGGCGGGCGTTCCTGACCGAGCTGGCCAACCCGCTGACCCCCATACTCGGCGGCGGCGCCGCGCTGTCGGCGTCGATCGGGGCGGTGGCCGACGCCGTCATCGTCTCGGGAGTCTGCGCGCTCTCTGCGCTGATGGGGGGAGCCCAGCGCGTCTACACCGAGCGGTCAATGGCCAGGCTGCTGCGGGCCTCGGCCGTGACCGCGCGCGTGCTGCGCGACGGATCCGAGCGAGCCGTCCCCGCTGCCGGCCTGGTCGGCGGCGATGTGGTGCTGCTCGCGGCGGGCGATATCGTCCCCGCGGATTGCCGGCTGCTGGATGCGCAGGCCCTGCAGGCCGACGAATCCCTGCTCACCGGCGAGTCGGTGCCGGTCGACAAGACGACCGCACCGGTGGTCGCGGACGCGATCGCCGACCGGCGCTCGATGCTGTACGAGGGGACCACGATCGCAGCCGGGCAGGCCAGAGCGGTCGTGGTGGCGACCGGCGGCGCGACCGAGATGGGGCGGAGCCTGGCGGCGCTGTCCGCGGCCTCGCCGGTCACCGGCGTGGAAGCCAGGCTCGGCGAGATCACGCGCACGACGTTGCCGATCGCGCTTGGCTCGGCCGTCGCCGTCGTCGGGGCCGGATTGCTGCGCGGGCGTCCGGCCAGGGACACCATCGGCGCCGCCGTCGGGCTCGCCGTCGCATCCGTCCCCGAGGGTCTGCCGTTCCTGGTGACGGCGGCGCAGCTTGCCTCGGCGCGCCGCCTCGCCAGGCACGGCGCGCTGGTCCGCAATCCGCGGACGATCGAGGCCCTGGGCCGGGTGAACGTGCTGTGCTTCGACAAGACCGGCACCCTGACTCAGGGGCGGATGGCGCTCGCCGCGGTGTCGGACGGCGCCGCCATCCGGCCGGTGAGCGCCGCCAGCGAAGCTCACCGCCAGGTCCTTGCCGCAGCGCTCCGCGCGACGCCGGCGGTGCGCCGCGGCCGCAGGGCCGAGCACCTGACCGACCAGGCTGTCACCGACGGCGCCCGTGCCCAGCAGGTGACCAGGTCCGACGGGCAGCCAGGCTGGCAGCCGGTCGATGCGCTGCCGTTCGAGCCGAGCCGCGCGTTCCACGCCACCCTGGCCAGCACCCGGCGAGGGCCGCTGCTGTCGGTGAAGGGCGCGCCGGAGGTGGTCCTGCCTCGCTGCACGCGGTGGCGTGGCCGCAATCTCGGCGCGCGCGACCGCCGGCGGCTCAGCGCCCAGCTTGACCGGCTCGCTCAGGACGGCTACCGCGTCCTTGCCGTCGCCGAGAACCATGTCGGCGCCGGCTACCGTCTGGCCGGGCAGGCTGACGGGATGACCTTCGCCGGGTTCGTCGCCATCGGTGACCCGGTCCGGGTCACCGCCGGCGTGTCGGTCAGGGAGCTGCGTGAGGCCGGCATCCATGTCGTCATGATCACCGGCGACCACCCGGCCACGGCAAGGGCGATCGCGACCGAGCTCGACGTGCTGAACGGAGGATCGGTGGTCACCGGCGCCGAGCTGGACCGCATCGACGACGCGGCGCTCCCCCAGACGCTGGCCGGGGCAACCGTGATCGCCCGGTGCACGCCCGAGCACAAGGTGCGCATCGTGCGTGCCTACCAGGCGGCCGGGCGGGTCGTGGCGATGACCGGGGACGGCGCCAACGACGCGGCCGCCATCCGGCTCGCCGACATCGGCATCGCGCTCGGGCGGCGCGGCACGCCAGCGGCGCGCGCCGCCGCCGACCTGGTCGTCGTTGATGACCGGCTGGAGACCATCATCTCCGCCATCGTCGAGGGCCGCGGAATGTGGCGGTCGGTCCGTCAGGCGGTGGGCATCCTGGTCGGCGGGAACATCGGCGAGATCGGGTACACCCTGCTGGGCACGCTGCTGAGCGGGACGTCGCCCCTGTCTGCCCGCCAGCTGCTGCTGGTCAACCTGCTCACCGACCTGGTGCCGGCGCTCGCGGTGGCGCTGCGCATGCCCCCGCCGGAAACCGCCGGCCGGCTGCTCGCCGAGGGACCCGACACCTCCCTCGGGTCGGCGCTGACCGAGGAGATCGCCGTCCGCGCCGCCGCCACCGGCGCGGCCGCCGGCGGCGCGTGGCTGGCGGCCCGGATGACCGGCTCACCGGCTCGGGCCCGCACCGTCGGGCTGGTCGCCGTCATCGGAACCCAGCTCGGCCAGACGCTGCTGGTAGGCGGCCGCAGCCCCGCCGTTGCCGCCGCCAGCCTGGCCAGCATGTGCATACTCATCCTCGTCGTGCAGACACCGGGGATCAGCCAGTTCTTCGGGTGCACGCCGGTCGGCCCGGTCGGCTGGTCCATCGCCGCCGCCAGCGCGGTCACGAGCACCATGGGCTCGCTGCTGCTCCCCAGGGCGGGCCGCGTGCTCAGCCCGGTGATCCGGTCCCTGGCCAGCTCACGCCCGGCGCGGCAGGCTGGCGCGGTGCTGGCTGACATCGGCGCACGCGCCACCCAGCCAGCGCAGGCCGCCCCACGGCGGGCCCGCCCGCCTGGTGAGCGGCACCGGGAACCTGTTCCCGCAGCCAGCCGCTAGGCGCGCGCGCCCGTCACCGTCCTACCGCGAGCTCCCGGTGCCGGCCGGGTGCTGGCTGCCGGTGTCCGCTGGATTCTGGCGGTCGCCGGTGTCGATGAGGCCGCGCAGCCGCCGGTACTCGGCTTCGTCGATCTCGCCGCGGGCCAGCCGCTCATCGAGGATCTGGCGCGCTCTGCTGCGGCCCTCGTCCCGCGGCGGCCTGCGGGTCGCGGTGGTGACCAGGACGTACACGGCCCAGATCAGCAGGGCCCAGAAAACCAGCATCAGCAGCCACATCAGGCCGGCCTGCCAGAACGGCCAGTGCCCGCCGTACCAGAACATCATCGCCACCATCTCCCGAACCAGGACGCTCATCTCCGCCCAGCCTCAGGATTGGCCGGGCGCGCGGGCAGGGGCAGGGCCGGGCATCCCCTCCCGGCCGCCGGCCGCGGTGGGGCGGTCAGCGACAATCTGCACATGGTCTCTGAGATCTTCGAACCCGGCCGGTGGCGTGCCGTTGACGGATTCAGCTTCACCGACATCACCTACCACCGTGCCGTCGACGCGGGCACGGTGCGCGTCGCCTTCAACCGGCCCGAGGTCCGCAACGCGTTCCGGCCGCACACCGTCGACGAGCTGTACCGGGCGCTGGATCACGCCCGGATGTCGAGCGACGTCGGATGCGTGCTGCTGACGGGCAACGGCCCGTCGCCCAAGGACGGGGGCTGGGCGTTCTGCTCAGGGGGCGACCAGCGGATCCGCGGCCGCGACGGGTACCGGTACGCCGACGGCGAGACGGCCGATGCCATCGATCCGGCGCGCAGCGGGCGGCTGCATGTCATGGAGGTGCACCGGCTGATCCGGTTCATGCCGAAGGTGGTCATCTGCGTGGTGCCCGGCTGGGCCGCGGGAGGCGGCCACAGCCTGCATGTGGTCTGCGATCTCACCTTGGCCAGCCGCGAGCACGCCCGCTTCAAGCAGACCGATGCCGACGTCGGCAGCTTTGACGGGGGCTTCGGCTCGGCTTACCTGGCCCGGCAGGTAGGCCAGAAGTTCGCGCGCGAGATCTTCTTCCTCGGCGAGACCTATGACGCCGAGGCGGCGCACCGGATGGGCATGGTGAACGCGGTGGTGCCGCACGCGGAGCTGGAGCGCACCGCGCTCGAGTGGGCGGCGAAGATCAACGCCAAGAGCCCGACGTCGCAGCGGATGCTGAAGTTCGCGTTCAACCTCATCGACGACGGGCTCGTCGGCCAGCAGATCTTCTCGGCCGAGGCCACCCGGCTGGCCTACATGACCGACGAAGCCGTCGAGGGCCGCGACGCGTTCCTGGAGAAGCGCGCCCCGGACTGGCGCCGGTTCCCCTACTACTACTGACGCCTCCCCGGCGAGCGCGGGCGGGCGGGCCCGCGGAGCCCGCGAGCGGCACTCCCCCGGGCATACTCGTGCCGTGGCACCCGGCGCGGCGCTCGTGACCTTCGGCCATGGCACCGCGCCGGCCGACCGGATAACGCAGCTGCTCCATTCGGCGCAGGTGACCGGGATCATCGACGTCAGGACCGCGCCGGGCAGCCGGCGCAACCCGCACGTCGCGCGCGCCGAACTGGAACGCTGGCTGCCGGAGAGCGCCATCTCCTACCGCTGGGACAAGCGCCTGGGCGGCTTCCGCAGGCCGGCCCCTGACTCGCCGGACGTGGCGTGGCGGGAGGAGGGCTTCCGTGGCTATGCCGGGTACATGCGGACCGCCACGTTCGGCTCGGCCGTCGCCGAGGTGGTCGCCGAGGCCAGGACCCGGCGGGTCGCGGTGATGTGCTCGGAGAGCGTCTGGTGGCGGTGCCACCGCCGCCTGATAGCGGACTTCGTGTCGATCGCCTGCGGCATGCCGGTACGGCACCTGATGCATGACGGGCGGCTGCAGGACCACCGCCCGTCCCCCGGCGTCCGGCTGCGTGACGACGGCCTGCTCGTCTATGACGCCGGCCAGTCCCCGCTGCTGTAACCGGGCTCCGGCCCGGCCGCAGCGGCTGGCATGCGGCGATCCCGGCACCGCGCCCGGGCGTCAGCCAGGCTTCTGGCTTCCGGCCACTGTCCGGCTCTCGGCGGGCTCGATGAGGCCGTAGTGGCCGTCGTAACGGTGGTAGATCAGGTTGCCGCGGCCGGTCTGGGTGTTGACGAAGAACAGGAACGGCCGCCCGGTGGCCTCAAGCTGCACTTCCGCTTCGCCCAGCGACAGCCGCGGCGCCGGGCGCCCGCTGACGGTGACCGACGGGCTGACGGGGCCGAGGCGGCGGATGCGCGGATGGGCCAGGGCCAGCCGGTACCCGTCCCCCGCACGGTAGATCACTGCATCCTCGCCGGTGGACTTCTCGGTGAACAGGTGGAAGTCGTAATCCAGCTGCTCGGCCTCGGCCACGGCATCGTCGGGGGTCTCGTGCGCCAGCGCGTACGACTTGTGCCGGACGATGGCCCGTTCGCCCGCCGGCCGGGGGAAGTATGGCAGGCGCGCCGAGGGCAGGTCCAGGTGCCGCCACTCCCCCGGCTCGCCGGTCGGCTGGCTGCCCCGGATCGCGGCCCAGTCCCGCGCCGCCCGCTCCAGCCGGACCCGCAGCCGGGCGCAGACCTGATGGATCGCCTCGCGCATCGTCTTCCCCGCCGCCTGCGCGCGAACCAGCCGCCCGTTCAGGTCGATGTTGACCTGGGCGACCGCCGGGCGCGCTACCGCCGGGTCGGCGGACATGTCCAGCTTGATCCGGGCGAACAGCACCGGCTCAGAGGCTGCCTCGGCCAGCAGCGCGCCCACCTGCTGGACAGCCAAGCTGGCCGCGCCCTCGGGCACCGCGCCGCGGGTCTCGGCCTGTATCTGCAGGTTCCCGGTGTCTGCCATGAGAAACCCCCTCTGCGAGCCAGCCGTGAACCGCTCTCCAGCGACATCTTGGATCGTTCCTTTCCTGCCTACCGTGATGTGGGCCCGCTCCCCAGGGACGAAGGTCCCCCATGCCCTCTGCTAACCGCAGGGACCTTTGCCCCTGTCACAGCCGGGCTGCCAGGTTCAGCATTCATTGGGTGAGCAGGGCAGCCGTCGAAGGCCGCGCAGGCCACCGCGGCGGGCCGGCCGCGCCCGCCGCTCTGGCCCGGCACGTCGTTGCCGTGCTGGGCGGACGGTACTCGTCCGGCCTCGGCATCAACGTGGACGCGGGGGATGCCGAGATTGAACGGTGGTTCCTGGCCGCGACCTTGTTCGGCACGCGGATCCCGGCCGCGATCGCCGAACGCGCGTTCGGCGTCCTGGACGGCGCGGGCCTGCACCGTGTGGCCCGGGCCCGCCACATCCCGTGGCAGGACCTGGTCGCATTCCTGGATGAGGGCGGATACGTCCGGTATGACTTCCGCACCGCGACCCGGCTCCAGGAACTGGCCGAGGTGCTCGATGAACGGTACGACGGACAGGCCGCTGTGATCGGCCGCCGGTTCCCCGGCTACCCGGAGCTATGCCAGGCGCTGGACATGCTGCCCGGATGGGGCCCGGTCACCATCGGGCTGTTCCTGCGCGAGCTGCGGGGCGTGTGGCCGGGCGCTCGTCCCCCGCTGGACCAGCGGGCCGCTGCCGCCGCCCGCCATCTCGGCTTCCCCGGCCCCCGCCCAGGCCAGCCGGATCTGCGGGCCCTGGCCCGGCTGGCATCGGCGGCCGGGCTGGACCTGCGCGACCTGGAGAGCGGGCTGGTCCGGCTGGCTCTGGCCCACCGCCGCCAGATGGGCTCCTGCCCGGGCGGGGCCGCCTGCACCGTCCTGGCAGCGGGCCGCGGCGAGCCGCGGGACTCATGACACGCCCGGCCATTGCATAGCCGATCCGCCCGAGCGCGGATTTTGGTCCGCTAGGGCCATTCATTAGCCGTTCATTACTGGCATTTTCTTAAGCCGTTATCGGGCCGCGCTGTTTACCGGGTGCAGGGCGCGGGAATGGCCGGTGGCACCGCGATACAGTGCTCCCGGAACTGTATTCATGAAACTGAGAGGAGTTCCCATCCATGGGATCGCCTATCCCTCCTGGCACCGCTCGCAGGTCCGGAGGATACAGCACAGTTCCCTCGCCGTTCTCCATGGACGACATGACCTTCCGCGACCTGGGTCACCGGCTCGTCGACACGCTGGCCGTCTACCTGGACAAGCTTCCGCTGGAGCCGGTGTACCGCCCGTTGCCAGCGGAAGTGAGGCAGGAGCTGGAGAAAATGACTGTTCCCGCCGAGGGAGCCACTCCCGAGGAGGTCATCGACGGCTTTATGCGGCTCATCCTGCCGTACGGCCGCGGGCAGAATCACCCGTGTTTTGCCGCGTTCGTCGACCCGGCCGCGTCCAAGCTGAGCATGCTTGCGGCATTTGCATCGGCGGTTACCAACACGAGCGGCGCTGGCGGCAATTACTCGGCTATATATGTGGAGCGGGCCGTCATCCGCTGGCTCACCGAGATCATCGGTTTCCCGCAGGACACCAGCGACGGGGTCCTCCTCGGCGGGGGATCGGACGCGAACCGGCACTGCCTGGAAGTGGCGCGGTACTGGGGCGCCCGGGCCAGCGGCTGGGACGTCCGGGAAGAGGGCCTCCACGGCCGTCCCCGGCTCACCATGTACATGTCGGCGGAGGGCCATTCCTGCCTGGAGAAGGCCGCCTTCACGCTGGGGCTCGGCGCCCCGCGCAAGGTAGCGGCCGGCGGCGACTTCCGCATGGACCTGGCCGACCTGCGGGCCGCGGTCGCGGCCGACCGCCGGGCCGGCCACCGCCCGTTCCTGGTCGCGGCGAACGCCGGGAGCGTGAAGACCGGCGCCATCGACCCGCTCGGTGATCTCGCCGGCTTCTGCCACGACGAAGGTCTCTGGCTGCACGTCGACGGCGCCTACGGCGGCTTCGGGGTGCTCGACCCGCGCCTCGCGCACCAGTACGCGGGCCTGGAGCGCGCCGACTCGGTCGCCCTCGACCCGCACAAGTGGCTGGCCGTGGCCATCGGCTGCAGCTGCGCGCTGGTGCGGCAGGGCTCCCTGCTGCAGGACACCTACAAGCTGATCCCCTCCTACCTCAGCCTCCCGGCGGGACAGGGGTTCGCCGGGGACGTCTGGTATTCGCACCGCAGCGCCGAGCAGACCCGGGATTCCGGGCGGGCGCTCAAGGCCTTCTGGAACATCCAGCAGGCCGGGAGGGCCGGGCTGACGGACCACGTCCGGCGGCACATCGACCTGGCGCGCTATCTCGAGGAGGTCATCGACGCCAGCCCGGACCTGGAACTGCTCGCGGCCGGGCCGCTGACCGCGGTGTGCTTCCGCTACGCGCCGGCCAGCCTGCGCGGCGACGAGGAGGGCCTGGACCGGCTGAACCAGGCGATCATGGAGGACATCCAGGTCGGGGGGCGGGCGTTCCTGGCAGGCACGGACATCCGCGGCCGCTTCGCGCTGCGCTCGTGCGCGCTGCACTACGCCCTCGACGAGGGGCACGTGCTTCAGATCGTGGAGGCCGTCCGCGATGCCGGGCAGCGCCGCGCCTGGGCGGACGCGCCGCAGCAGGCCGGGGACGAGATGACGGCCCCCATGCCGCACCTCGCACGGGCGGAGGAGGACGTCACATGCGCATCGTAATCAGCCGTCCCGCGACGCGATCCGGGGAAGGCAGGGCGCCCGCCCCGGCCGCGGCGCGGGCACGCCTGACGCTCGCGCTGGCCGGGGGCAAGGCCGCGGGCGTCGCGTCCCGGGTGCTGCGGGCCGGCGGGGGAACGAGCTTCCCCGGCATGGTCGCCCGCCGGATCGATCCCCGGGTGCTGCCGAAGGTCCTGGCCACCGGCGATGTCCGCAAGCTCGTCGTCACGGGGAGCAACGGCAAGACGACGACCTGCCGCATGCTCGCTGCCCTGGCCGAAGCCGGCAGCCTCAAGGTCACCCAGAACCGGTCCGGCTCCAACCTGCTGCAGGGAGTGATCAGCGCTGCCGTGCGCGGGGCGGACCTGCGCGGCCGGATGGACGCGCAGGTGTTCCTGCTGGAGGTGGACGAGGCCACCGTACGTCTGCTGACCCCGGAAATGCAGCTGGACACGTTCGTGGTCACGAACATCTTCCGGGACCAGCTCGACCGGTTCGGGGAGCTGTACTCGATGGCGAAGAAGCTGGAAGACGTCATCGAGGCGCTGCCCGCGTCGGCCACCGTGGTGCTCAACGGCGACGATCCCCTGGTGGCCAGCCTGGCGCCCGAGGCGCGCGCCCGCCGCCTGTACTTCGGCATCGCCGGCGGCGGCGGCACGCAGGTGCCCGAGCACGCCGCGGACACCATCCGCTGCGTGCGCTGCCAGCACCTGCTCAGCTACCGCGCCGTGCACCTCTCCCACCTGGGCGATTACCAGTGCCCGGCGTGCGGGAACGCCCGGCCGCGCCTTGACGTCGCGGTGACCGAGGTCCGGCCGTCGCCGGAAGGGGGATCCGAGATCACCGTCGAGACGCCTGCCGGAAGGTTCGCGCTGCACGTGCCGCTGCCCGGGGTGCACAACGTGTACAACGCGGCCGCAGCGCTCGCCGGCGCGACGGCGCTGCCATTTCCGCGGCCGCTGGAGCCCGCCGAGGCGCGCCGTGCCATGGCCGCCCTGCGCCCGGCGTTCGGCCGCCTGGAGGAGATCCACGCGGGCGAGCGGAAGGTGGTGCTCGCCTTCGTCAAGAACCCCACGGCTTACAACGCCACGCTCCGCGAGGTCCTGCAGCGGCCCGGCCGCAAGCACCTCCTGGCTGCGCACAGCAACACCGTGGTCGACGGGGAGGACTTCGCGTGGCTCTGGGACGTGGACCTCGAGCAGCTCGTGCCGCAGCTGGCGAGCCTGGTCGTCAGCGGGACCAGGGCGGAGGAGGTCGCGCTGCGGTTCAAGTACGCCGGGGCGCGTCCCGAGCTCATGCAGGTGCTGCCCGGCCGGCCGGCCGCCCTGGACAGGGCGCTGGCCGGAACCCCGGCCGCCGAGCCCTTGTACATCTTCGCCGGCTACACCCCCATGCGCGAGCTTCGCGGCGTCATGCAGCGGCGCGGCTGGGTGCGGCCTTCCTGGGAGGAGTGACGCCATGACACCGGTGCCGATGACGATCCGCATCTGCCATCTGTACCCGAGGCTGCTCAGCGTGGCCGGTGACCGGGGGAACCTGTTCGCCCTCACGCAGCGCTGCGCCTGGCGGGGAATCCGCTACAGCGTCACCGAGGCCGATCTGGGGGACATCGCCGACTTCACCAGTTCCGACCTGATCCTGCTGCACGGCGGCCAGGACCGGGAGATGACCGCGGCAGCGCGCGACCTCGCGGCGAAGGCCGGACCGCTCCGCGAGGCGATCGAGGCCGACGCCGTCGTCCTCGCCGTGTGCGCGGGCTACCAGCTCCTCGGCCGGCACTACACCCCGGTGGGCGGGCCGCCGATCCAGGGACTCGGCGTGCTGGACGCGGTCACCGAAGGCGGCCGGGCCCGATTCATCGGGCACGTAGCGGTCGAGTGCGACCTGGGCTCCGGCTTTCGGCGTGAACTCACCGGGTTCGAGAACCACAGCGGGCGCACCTACCTGGGCGACAGCGCCAAGCCGCTGGGGCGGGTGCTGGCCGGGGCGGGCAACAACGGGGAGGACGGCACCGAAGGCGCGCGCCACCGGGAGGTGTACGCCACCTACCTGCACGGGCCGGTGCTGCCAAAGAACCCGTGGCTGGCCGACCACCTGCTGTCCCGGGCGCTGGCGCACCGCTACCCCGATTGCGGCCCGCTCGCCCCGCTCACCGACCAGGCCGAGGCGCAGGCGCACGCCGCCGCGCTCCGCCTGGCCCGGCGCCCGGCCGGGAGGCTGCGGGCGGCAGCGGGCGCCATCTCCCGGATCCGGCGGGCATCGCGCGCGCCGGCCACGGCCCGCCGTGAGGCCGGGATCGCGGGAAGGGAGACACGATGGATTTCGCACTGAGCGCCGAGCAGCGTGAGCTGACGGAGGCGGCGGCCGAGTTCGCGCGGCGCGAGCTCAACCAGGATCTGGCCAAGCGTGAGGACGCGGGCGAGTTCCCGCGGGACGCGTGGCGGGCATGTGCCGCGTTCGGGATCCAGGGACTGCCGGTCCCCGCCGACCTGGGCGGCGCCGGCACCGACCCTCTCACGGCCACCCTGGTCATGGAGGCCCTGGGCTACGGGTGCCAGGACAACGGGCTGCTGTTCTCGCTCAACGCACAGATGTGGAGCGTCGAGCTGCCGCTGGTGACCTTCGGCACCCCGGAGCAGCAGCAGGCGTACCTGCCGCCGATGGCGGCGGGGGACATCATCGGCGGGCACGCAATGACCGAGCCGGGTTCCGGCTCTGACGCGCTGAGCATGCGCACCCGTGCCGAGCGGCGCGGTGACCACTATCTCCTGAACGGCACGAAGCACTTCATCACCAACGCCCCGGTCGCCGACGTGCTGCTGGTCTACGCGTCGGTCCAGGACCGCCCGGGCATGGCCGGCCTCTCCGCCTTCCTCGTCGACGCCACGACGCCCGGGCTGAGGGTGAGCGGCACCGTCGAGAAGATGGGCCTGCGGACCTCGCCGATGGGCGAGGTGGCGCTGACCGACTGCCTCGTTCCCGCGTCCAGCCGGCTGGGGCCGGAGGGGGCCGGGATGGCCATCTTCACCTCGTCGATGGAGTGGGAACGGAGCTGCCTGTTCGCCAGCCACGTCGGCGCGATGCGGCGGCAGCTCGACGCGTGCGTGGCGTACGCGCGCTCCCGCGAGCAGTTCGGCCAGCCCATCGGGAAGTTCCAGGGCGTGGCCGGAAAGCTGGCCGACATGTACGTGCGGCTCGAGGCGGCGCGGCTGCTGATCTACCGGGTGGCGTGGCTCAAGCAGCAGGGCAGGTCCGCCCCGGCGGAGGCGGCGGCAGCGAAGCTGTTCACCAGCGAGGCGTGGGTGCGCTCCAGCCAGGACGCGATCCAGGCCCACGGGGGCTTCGGCTACATGAAGGAAGCGGGGATCGAGCGCGACCTGCGGGACGCGGTCGCCAGCACCATCTACTCGGGCACTTCGGAAATTCAGCGGGTGGTCATCGCCCGGATGCTGGGGCTCTGAGCACCCGGCGGCCAGTAGGCCTCATCGGCGGGGGAACCAGAAAGGAAGCGTGATGGTGTATCTGCTGCAGCAACTGCTGACCGAGGCCGCGGCGCGGCAGCCGCGGCGGCCGGCGGTTTCGTCTGACGGCTGCCTGCTCACCTACCAGGAACTGGACCGGCTGAGCACCAAGGTGGCGCGGGCGCTGCTGCGCCTGGGCGTGGCGCCCGGCGACCGGGTGGCGCTGCTCGCCCCCAAGTCGGCCGCTTCGGTGGTCGGGCTGTACGGCGTGCTGAAGGCCGGGGCCTGCTACGTGCCGCTCGATCCGAAGGCACCCGCCGAGCGGCTCGGCTACGTCGTGCGGGACAGCGGCGCCGCCGTGATCCTCGCGGACGAGGCGAGGACGCCCATGGCCGCCGCCCTGGCCGGCAGCGGCCCCGGGCTGCGCGCCGTCGTCGTGGTGAGCGGCACGGGCGTTCCCGGCTCCGCGGCCACCTCGGGAGCGTTCGGCACCAGCACGCCACGCACCCCGGGAGCGCCGTCGGCCAGGACGGCCGCCCGGGGCGCCGTCGTCTCGTCCGCCACGATCACCGCGGCGCCGCTGTCCCGCACGACGT
>JASHPR010000441.1 GCA_030038015.1 Streptosporangiaceae bacterium | reverse complement strand
GCCTACGCGGTCTTCTCCTCGAAGTTCACCACGCTGCTGGCCGACTTCCTGCTGTTCATCATCGTCTGGCTCGGTCCCTGGTGCGCGATCTACCTGGTCGACGCGTGGCTGCGGCGCAACCGCTACGACACCCGGTCGCTGCTGGACGAGCGGGGCGGGCTCTACTACCGCAGCGGCGGGGTGCACTGGCCGGCGATCATCGCGCAGGCGGTCGGCATGGTCGCGGCGGCACTGTGGCTGAACGCCTATTCGCCCTATGTGTCGCCGCTGTCCAGCCGGGTCGACGGGTCAGACTTCAGCGTGTTCATGGGCCTGTTCTTCGGTGGCATCACCTACTGGCTGCTGGCCCGCTGGCAGGTCAGGGCCGAGGCCGGGGCGACACCCGCCACGGTGGAGTAGCCGGGCCCCCCGGAATGGCGGGTCATGAGTGCGCCAGCGAAGATCCTCGCCGCGGCCCGGCCGGCCGCGGACACGCCGCGGGACCGTGCCCGGTGACCGGCCTCATCCCGGGCGGCTGCCACGTGCTGACCATGAACCCGCAGCGGGACGGGTACACGTGCGGGCACCTCGTGGTCGGCGGGGACCGCATCACGGAGGTCGGCGCCGGCCAGGGGGAGGCACGCCGCGCTCTGAGCCCGGCCCTCAGCCCGCCGCCGCGGCCCGGTAGGGGCGGAAGAACGCGCGCAGTTCCTCCGCGTAGAGCTCGGGCTCCTCGAACGGAGCGAAGTGCCCGCCGCGCGCGGGCTCGGTCACCCGCACGACGTTCGCCGTGCGCTCGAGCCACGCCCGCGGCGGGCGGACGATGTCGCCGGGGAACAGCGAGAAGCCGGACGGCACGCCGACCCGGCGGGCGTGCTGCGCGGGCGGGATCGCGGCGTTCGCGCGGTACATGCGCATCGACGAGCCGATCGTCCCGGTGAGCCAGTAGAGCGTGACGTTCGTCAGGATCTCGTCCTTGGTGAAGCGCCGCTCGATGTCGCCGTCGCAGTCGCTCCACGCCCGGAGCTTCTCGACGATCCACGCGGCGAGCCCGGCTGGCGAGTCGGTGAGCCCGAAGGCGGCGGTCTGGGGCTTGGTGCGGTGCACGGCGGCGTAGGCGCCCTCGGCCGCGCCCCAGGCCGCGGCGCCCTCGAGCCAGGCGCGCTCCTCGGCTGTGAGGCCCGCCGGGTCGCCGGTGAAGACGGGCAGGCCCGCGTCGGTGCGGTGGACGGCCACCACCCGGCCGGGGTGGTCGAGCCCGAGGTAGCGGCTCACGTGGCTGCCCATGTCCCCGCCCGCCGCGCCGAACCGCGCGTAGCCGAGGACGCCCATGAGCTCGGCCCACAGGCCGGCGACCGCGACGGCGTCGAGGGGCGGGCCGGCAGGGCGGCCGGAGTACCCGTAGCCCGGCATGTCGGGCACGACCACGTCGAACGCGTCGGCGGGGTCGGCGCCGTGCCCGCCGGGGTCGGTGAGCAGCGGGATGACCTTCACGTAGCGCCAGAATGAGTCCGGCCAGCCGTGGCTGAGGACCAGCGGCAGGACGGGCCCGGCCGGGCCGGCGGCCCGGGCGTGCACGAAGTGGATCTGCAGGCCGCCGAGCGGGACGCGGAAGCGGGGGAGCCGGGCGAGCGCGGCCTCCTGCGCCGGCCAGTCGAAGCCGTCCGCCCAGTAGGCGGCGAGCTCGCGGAGGTAGCCGAGGTCGGTGCCGAGCGACCAGCCGGCGTCCTCCGGCGCGTCCGGCCAGCGCGTCGCGCGCAGCCGCGCGCGGAGGTCCGCCAGCGCGGCGGGGGAGGCCTTCGGGGTGAACGGCTCGGGGCGGGGCGGGGCATCCGGCATGGGAAGCACCCTAACGCCCGGCCACGACAGCCAGGCCGCATCGTGGCGGTGCTCGCCGGGCCGTTCCTGGCTGGCGCGCGGGCTGTCCAGCCGGTCAAGCCAGGCGACCGCCCTGGCGCCCGCCGCGTCAGGATTCACGCCGGCCCGGCGGGTCGCCGGGGCGCCCGCCGGGCCGGGTGACGGGCTCAGTCGCCCAGGTAGTCGGCGGGCAGGTTGCTGCCCGGCAGCCGGCGACATCTTCGCCGGCGAGGACCATTTCGCACCTGGAAGACGCGGCGGGCGGCCCGCCGCGCGGGTGATCAGTCCCGGCGCGGCGAGACGGCGCCGCCGCTGGTGATCGCGGATCTCTCGGCCAGCTTCTCGTTCATGACCACGTGCATCACCGCGTTGATGAGTGCGAGGTGCGTGAACGCCTGGGGGAAGTTGCCCAGGTGGCGCCCTGACCGCGGGTCGATCTCCTCCGCGTACAGCAGCAGCGGGCTGGCGTAGGAAAGGACCTTCTCGCACAGGTCCCGCGCCTTGCGGTGCTCACCGATCTCCGACAGCGCGGAGACCAGCCAGAACGAGCAGATCGTGAACGCGCCCTCCTCGCCGCTCAGCCCGTCGTCGGTCTCGGCGGTCTTGTACCGGAGCACCAGGCCGTCCCTGGTCAGCTCCTCCGAGATGGCGATCACCGTTGCCCGGATCCGCGGGTCGTCCGGCGGCAGGAACCGGAGCAGCGGCATCAGCAGCACCGACGCGTCGAGGGCGGTGGTCTCGTAGTGCTGGCAGAAGACGCCCCGGTCGTCAAGCGCGTTGGCGCAGATATCGGCGTGGATCTCGTCCGCCGCCTTCTGCCAGAGGCGGGCCGCGTCGGCGTCCTCGCGGAGCCGTGCCAGGCGTGCGCCGCGGTCGGCAGCGACCCAGCACAGCAGCTTCGACGAGGTGAAGTGCTTAGGCTCGCCGCGCACCTCCCAGATGCCGCAGTCGGGCTCACGCCAGTGCTCGAGCGCGTGCTCCACCTGTTGCCTGGCCATCTGCCAGACCCGGTCGTCGAGCCGGTCCCGCGACCTGGTGTGCAGGTACAGCGAATCGAGCACCACGCCCCACACGTCGTGCTGCCGCTGGGTGCGGGCGGCGTTGCCGACGCGGACCGGCCGGGCGCCCATGTACCCGTGCAGGTGCCCGAGCACGTGCTCGTCGATGTCGCTCCGGCCGTCGATGCCGTAGACGATCTGGATGTCGCCGCCGTCCCGCTCGACCACGTCGGTGAGGAACGCGAAGTAGTCGCTGGCCTCCCACTCGAAGCCGAGCGTGAACAGGCCCCAGAGCGCGAACGTGGCGTCCCGGATCCAGCTGTAGCGGTAGTCCCAGTTCCGCTCGCCGCGCGGCGTCTCCGGCAGCGACGTGGTCGCCGCGGCCGCGATCGCGCCGGTCGGGGCGAACGTGAGCCCCTTGAGCGTCAGCGCGCTGCGGGTGAGGTAGGCGCGCCACCGGTGATCGGGGAAGCTGCCCCTGGCCAGCCAGTGCTGCCAGTGGTGGGCGGTCCAGGTCATGCGCCTGGAGGCCTCCAGGTAGTCCTCGGGCGGCGTCTTGCTGCCCCAGGACAGGGCCACGAAGCGGGTGTCGCCCTCGCGCAGCAGGGTGCGGGCCCGCGCACTCGGCCCTTCCAGGCCGATCCTGATGTCCGAGGTCAGGGTCAGCGCCAGGCTGTCGTGGGTGAGGCCCACGGCAGGGATGTCGCCTTCCGGCCGGATCACGGCCTGGTGGTAGCCCCGGTCCGTGTGACTCCACCGGGCACGGCGGCGGCCGTAGTCGAACGCGGGCTCACAGTCCATGCTGAGCTGGACGGCCCCGTCCACGCAGCGCACCAGCCGCAGCAGGGTGTGCTCGGCGTCGTAGTCGGTCGGCGGCCTGACGTGGCTGGTGCGCTCCGGGTGCGAGTGCCGCCAGGGGCCCATCACCAGGCAGTCCCTGACCACGAGCCAGCCCTCGCCGCAGTCCCAGCTGGTCTCGAGCACCATCGTCCCCGGCAGGTACCTGCGGTCCGCCGGCACGGTCATGTCCTCGGGCCCGATCCGGAACCAGCCAGCGTCCCTGTCGAGCACCGCCCCGAACACGCTCGGGCAGTCCAGCCGGGGCAGGCACATCCACTCGATCGATCCGCCGGGCGCGACCAGCGCCGTGACCTCGCAGTCGGACAGGAGGCCGTAGTCGGCGATCGGCGGGTACGGGGAGAACTCCCAGAGCGGGTCGGCCGGGTGGCCGAACAGGTCGGACAGCGCATCCAGCGGCCCGGTGTCGCTGGCCGTCAACTGCATCACCACCTCGGTCACGCGGCAGCGTCCTCGACCCAGTGTTACACGGGGCTCTCCGGCACCTGCCGGCGCAGACCCTCCCCACGGCGGACTGGTGCGTTTCCCGGCAGAGCCGGTATAGCATCCCGAAATGCAATCGGAACCGGCGGCCGGCACGGCCTATGACTTTGTGATCGTTGGCGGCGGCTCTGCGGGCAGCGCGCTCGCCAGCCGGCTCTCGGCCGATCCCGCGAACCGGGTCGCGGTGCTCGAGGCGGGACGGCCCGACTACCGCTGGGACGTGTTCATCCACATGCCGGCGGCGCTCACCTTCCCCATCGGGAACCGTCACTACGACTGGCAGTACGAGTCCGAGCCCGAGCCGTTCCTGAACGGGCGGCGGATCTACCACGCCAGGGGCAAGGTCCTCGGCGGCTCCAGCAGCATCAACGGGATGATCTTCCAGCGCGGCAACCCGCTGGACTACGAGCGCTGGGCGGCCGGCCCCGGGATGGCCGCCTGGGACTACGCGCACTGCCTGCCGTACTTCAGGAAGATGGAGACCTGCCTGGCCGGGGGGGACGAGTACCGGGGGGCCAGCGGCCCGCTCGTGCTCGAGCGCGGGCCGGCCACCAACCCGCTGTTCGGCGCCTTCTTCGCCGCGGTGACCCAGGCCGGTTACTCGCTGACCGGCGACGTGAACGGCTTCCGGCAGGAGGGATTCGCGCCGTTTGACCGGAACGTGCACCGCGGCAGGCGGCTGTCCGCCGCGCGCGCGTACCTGCACCCGGTCATGGGGCGGCACAACCTCACCGTGGCCTGCCGGGTGTTCGTGACCAAGATCATTTTCCGGGGGCGCCGGGCCGTCGGGGTCGAGTTCGTCCGGAACGGGACCGTGCAGCGGATCCGCGGCAAGGAGATCATCCTGTGCGGCGGCGCGATCAACTCCCCGCAGTTGCTGCAGCTGTCCGGGGTGGGCGAGGCCGGCCTGCTGCGGGGGCTCGGCATCGGCGTGGTCGCCGACCTGCCCGGGGTCGGCCAGAACCTGCAGGATCACCTCGAGGTCTACGTCCAGTACTCCTCGAAGCTCCCGGTCTCGGTGGCGCCCGCGCTTAAGTGGCGCAACCGTCCCGTCGTCGGGGCCCGGTGGCTGCTGGCGCGCAGCGGCCCCGGGGCCACCAACCATTTCGAGGGCGGCGGCTTCGCCCGCAGCAACGACGACGTGGCGTACCCGAACCTCATGTTCCACTTCCTGCCCATCGCCATCCGCTACGACGGCTCCGCGCCGGCCGGCGGTCACGGCTACCAGGTGCACATCGGCCCGATGTACTCCGATTCCCGGGGATCGGTGCAGATCACCTCGACCGACCCGGCCGTGCATCCCGCGCTGCGGTTCAACTACCTGTCCACCCCGACCGACCGCCGGGAGTGGGTGGAGGCGATCCGGATCGCCCGGAACATCCTCAACCAGCCCGCGTTCGACGTCTACAACGGCGGCGAGCTCTCACCCGGGCCCGGGGTCACGACGGACGAGCAGATCCTCGACTGGGTCTGCCGGGACGCCGAGACCGCGCTGCACCCGTCGTGCACGTGCGCGATGGGCACCGGCGAGATGTCCGTGGTCGACCCGGCGACGATGCGGGTGCACGGCCTGGACGGGCTCCGGGTGGTCGACGCGTCGGTCATGCCGTACGTGACCAACGGCAACATCTACGCCCCGGTGATGATGATCGCCGAGAAGTCGGCCGACCTGATCCTGGGCAAAACGCCGCTGCCGCCGTCCGCGGCCCCTTTCTACCGCCGCCAGCCGGCCGCCCCGCCGGCCTCGCCGGGGTGAGCCGTTGGCTCTGCGGCGCCGGGGCCACCGGCCGCCACGGGTCCGGGCCCGGCCGGCTCAGGCGCGCGCGTATGAGCCGTATTTCCTTGCCGCCTCAACGAGCGCATGAACATTGCCGGCCGGGGTGGTGGGGGCCATGGCGCACCCCGGGCCAAGGATGAAACCGCCGCCGGGCTTGCAGACATCGATGAGCTCGTGGCAGGCGGCGTCCACCTCTGCGGCGGTCCCGAGCGCGAGCAGGTTCGTGTCGATGTTGCCGAGCAGGCAGGTCTTGCCGCGTGCCGCCGCCTTCAGGCGCGCGGCGTCTGTCTTGTGGTCGATCTCCAGCACCTGCGCCCCGGTGGCGATGAAATCGCCGGTGATCCGCTCGGTGTCCCCGCAGATGTGCAAATGCAGGATGATGCCGTGCTCCTTGAGCTCGGTCACCATGCGGCGCTCATGACTCCAGGGATACCGGCGGTAGTGCCGCGGCGAGATCATGGCGGGCCCGGCGATCGGCTCGCCGATGGACGTCGAGCGCCCGCCGCACTCGATCAGGGCGTAGGCGTAACGCGTCGCCACGCGCCGGGAGTAGTCGAGCAGCGCGTGGATCAGGTCTTCCTCCTCGCCCGTGGCCAGGTCCATCATGAACTCGCTGATGCCGCGAAGTTCTGCTGCCAGGTCCATCGGCCCCTGGTCCGCACGCGCGCAGATCCAGGCCTGGTCACCGATCTCACGCGCGAGGATGCGGGTTGCCTTGAGGATCTCCGACATCGGGAAGGTGACATAGGGATCCGGCACCTCCAGGTCGGCCACCTTGGCCAGGGAGCCGAGAATGGGCCGGCCGGCCACGGGCGCGCTGTCGTCGCGGTAGCGCACCTCCACGCCGCACGCCTCCGCATTGCAGGCGGTGCCGTTCTCCAGCAGGATCATGTCGTGCCCGAACTCGCGCCAGGCCGTGAGCATGGCTTCGGCCAGCAGCTCGCCGTCGCGGAACACCTGCGACATCGGCAGGCCGGTCGCGCGGGCGGCGAGCTGGAAGTTGTGCAGGTCCACAGGCACGCGATCCGGCTCCCGCAGCTCGATGGCCGTCGCTACGCGCTCAACGGAGTTCATGGGGTCCTCGTTTCCGGCCTGCCCGGCGCGAGCTCGTACTGATCGAGGTGCACCTTCCGCTTGTCGATCTGGCTCACCGCCTGCTCGATGAAGGCGTCCTCGTCGTCGGGCAGCTGGTCCGCCTGCGCCGAGAGCCTGGCCAGCCAGCGTTGCTCCGCGCGCGACAGGGTGACGGCGGCCTCGCTGGCAGCGCCGCGCAGCACCTGCAGCGTCGCCAGGGCGGCGCGCCGCGTGCGCAGGTAGGGGGTCGGCTCGGCGGTGATCTCCGCTGCCAGCTTGAGCACAACGTCCGGCCTCAGGATGTATGCCTGCGGGTCGAGCGCCGCATCGGATTCGACCAGCCAGTCACGCAGCTCGACCGCCTTGGCGTTCGCGCTCGCGACGTTCATCAGCCGGGTGGCGTACGCGAGCTGTTCCATGGAGACGACGGGGGCCATGCCGCCGAGCAGCTTCACATTCTGCACCGACTCGTTGCTCCAGAGGTCGGCGGCCGCCTTGGCGATGTTGCCGACCGGTGACAGGTGCGCGCAGGCAGCCTCGGCACCTTCCATGGCGATCGGGTAGCCGGTGATCGCCTTGAGGAACGGGCCCTCGTAGGCGCAGTCCTTGCTCGGGCCGACGGCCCCGCGCTCGTAGGCCACGAGGCTGCGCGGGACGGTCATCACCCGGATCACCGCTGCCCAGACGCGCGGGATGTACCCGCCGTCGGCGAGCATCATCGCGGTGTTCCCGAAGCCGCACGCGGTATCGCCGGCCGGGATCACGTTCCGCCGCCGGGCCACGTCCACGATCATGTCCCAGAGAAAGGCCATGTCCCGGCTGCCCAGCACGCCGAGCGCGAACAGCGCCCCGGGCAGGTCCCCGTTGAGCAGCGCGTCGTCGTGGATCTCCTTGCCCCCGGTGGACTCGATGGCCAGCATGTCCGCCCCGGCCTGGGCACACAGGTCGAAGCTGCGCACTATGCGCTCCCATTCCCGGCCGGCGCGCATCAGCGGCGGGCGGACGAAATCGCGCATGTCGCTCGGCGTGACCCGCAGCGCGCTCACCAGCCCGTGGCTCGCCCGGTGTGCATCGAGGCACTCCCGGAGGATTGCCGTGATCTCCGCGCCCCACTCGGGCTCGCGGGTCAGCTCGGGAAGCAGTTCCAGTTCCAGCACCAGGCCGGGAACCCGGAGGGCGGAAGCCCGGGTGCACGCCTCGTCGGCCATCTGCCGGTACTCCTCGCGCACCTCGGCCATGGTCGCCTCGTTGATCGCCATCGGCGGCAGGGTGAAATTCAGCTCCGGGTAGACGGTCCCCCCGCCGATCGTGAGGCCGCCGACGCGCAGCGGACGCGGGCAGCGGCCGAACACGAGATCCTCGGTGCGCCCGATGCTGAGCCGGTCATACTGCTCCATCTGAGCTCAGCCCGCCGGTGACTGCACGGCCAGCAGCTCGCGCACCTTGCGCACCGCCTTCGAGGCATCGGGCGCGTATCCGTCTGCCCCGATCTCGCTCGCGTACCTGGCGGTGATCGGCGCGCCGCCGATGATGATCCGGACCCGGTCCCGCAGGCCGGCCAGGCTGATCGCCTCCACGACGTCTTTCATGCTCGTCATCGTGGTCGTGAGCAGCGCGGACATGGCCACCACGTCGGCCCCGGCCCGGATGGCGTCGATGAAACGCTCGGGGGGCACGTCGGTGCCGAGGTCGACCACCTCGAAGCCGGAGCCTTCGAGCATCATCGCCACCAGGTTCTTGCCGATGTCGTGCAGGTCGCCCTGGACCGTGCCGATGGCCACCGTCCCGCTTGACTGGACCGCATGCTCGATCAGCCGGGGCTTGAGCACTGCCACGGTGGCGTTCATCGCGCGCGCCGCGACCAGCATCTCAGGCACGAATATCTCGCCGTCCTCGAAAAGCTGGCCCACCTCCCTCATCGCCGCGATGAGCCCGTCCTGCAGCAGGGTCTCGGCGGGAATGCCCTCCTCGAGTCCTTGCGTGACCTTCGCGACCGCGAGCTTCGCCTGGCCGTCCACCACCGCCTGGCGGAGTTCCTCAAGAACTGTCATGCCCGGCCTTCCTCTCGTTCATGAGCCGCCGCCTACCTGAGCGGGTAGTCACGGAAGTCGCTGACCGCTTCGTACAGCGCCAGCAGGTTCTCGACCGGGACCCCGGCCTGCACGTTGTGCACGGTGTTGAAGACGAAGCCGCCGCCCCGGCCGAAGACGCGCATCCGGTCCCGCACCATGTCGCGCACCTCGGCGGGCGTGCCGAAGGGGAGCACGCTCTGGGTGTCGATCCCGCCGCCCCAGAAGGTGATCCGGTCCCCGTATTTCTGCTTCAGGGCGGCGGGATCCATGCCGGCCGCCGATGTCTGCACGGGATTCAGGGCGTCGAATCCCGCGTCGGCGATGTCATCGAGCAGGCGCCATATCGACCCGCAGGAGTGGATGAACGTCTTCCATCGCGTGTGCGTGTGAATCCAGTCGTTGACCCTTGCGTGGAACGGCATGAACAGGTTCCGGTAGGTGCGCGGCGAGATCAGCGGGCCTTGCTGGCCGCCGAAGTCGGTGCCGGTGACCAGGACTGCCGTGATCGCGTCGCCGATTTCGTCGTGGATCCGGGCAAGGTTCCGCAGCCCGATGTCGCACTGGCGGTCGAATACCTCGTAAATGTAGCCGGGGCGCTGGCTGAGGCTCACGTACCATTCCTCGATGTCGCGGATACCCTTCGGGTGCTTCAGGTTCATTCCGGGCACGAGGGCGACGTCGCCGAAGCCGGTGCCTCCGAAGTTGCCGAGTATCGCCTTGCCGGAGGGGACAAGCCGGCCGACTTCACGCCTGATGCAGGCCAGCTCCCCGGCGGTGATCGGGCCGAATTCCTCGAGATTGTCCTCGACGTTCAGGTGCTCGTCGTCGATCGGCTGCTGGCGTTTGATGGCGTCGAAATAAAACCCGCGCCTCGGCATCCGGGCCGACGGCGGGGCCTGCGTGTCGCCCTGCGGATACATCAGGACGCCGCCCCCGGGGTCGGCGCTGGTGTCGGTGCTGAAACCGCCGGGAACCAGGACCGGCGTGCCGTCAAAGGTCGTCCATGGCTTCCAGTCCTCGTTGGCGAACCCGAAGAAATTAGTGGGCAGGCCGACCCCGACCACATCCGCGCCAAGCGCGTCGATCAGGTCCGGCGCGACCTCGCCCAGCATCTGGAAGGGCTCGATCACCTTCACCGGCGTGCCCGGCGGATCCAGGCCCAGCGCCTGCCTGAGCCGGTAGAGCGAGGTGACGTGGATGCCGGTCGTCGGGCCGCTGCCCAGGTCCAGCGGCACCCGGTCCGCCTCGGCGTGCCGCAGCGCGAGCTCGACACGCTCGCGTGACGTGCAGTGTCCAGCCGCCTTGCCGGCGGTCATCCCTGGCGTGCTCATCTGACCCTCCCGTCCGTGGGCTCCAGGGCGACCTGGCCCAACGTCAGCTCCTGGGCGAAGGCATCGGCGAACCCCGGGTGGGTGGTCAGCTCGACATACCGGATCCGGCGGGCAATCTCGTCGGCCATCCCGCGCCGCAGCCGGGAAACCAGCAGCTGCTGGGCCCCCAGGCCGGCCGCATTGCCCACCTGCCGGAAGCGCTCCTCCGGCAGCCTGGGCAGCATCCCGACGGCGATGGCGCTGGCGACATCGAGATAGCTGCCGAACGCCCCGGCGATGACCACCTCTTCGAGCGCATCGGCCTCGATGCCGGCCGCCGCGAGCAGCAACTCGATGCCAGCCCGGATGGCGGCCTTGGCCAGCTGGATCTCGCCCACGTCGGTGCGCGTGAGCAGGATGTCGCGGCCGTGCGCCGTCAGCGCCGCGGGGACCAGAACGCAGGCCGGCTCGCCAGCGGAGGAGGTGACCAGCGGGTGCGTCCGGGAGAGCCGGCCGCGCTCGCTGACGATGCCGGCCGAGAGCGCCGCGGCCACCGCGTCGAGGATCCCTGAGCCGCAGATCCCGGCCGGCGCGCCGCCGCCGATGGTGTGCACCTGGAACTTGCCCTCGAGGTAGCTCACGCGCTCGATCGCTCCCTGCGCCGCCCGCATGCCGTCGCGGATGTGGGCACCCTCGAACGCCGGGCCCGAGGCGCACGAGCACGTCCACACCCGCCCGCCGCGCACGACGCTGATCTCGGTGTTCGTGCCCACGTCGAGGACCAGGGCCGTGCGATCGCCCTCGGCGGCGCCGGATGCGAGCAGCGCCGCCGTGTGGTCCGCTCCGACGAACCCCGCGATGTTCGGCGGGAGGTAGACGAGCGCGCCAGGTGCCAGCTCGAGTCCGATGTCGGCGCCGCGCAGCTCGAGCGCGTCGGTCACCGCGGGCACGTACGGCGCCCGGCCGAGCTGGCGCAGCGGCAGGCCCGCGAGCAGGTGGTGCATGGCCGTGTTGCCCACCGCCGCGGCGTCGACGACCTGCCCGGCAGCGGCGCCGATCTGGCCGCGGAGCTTGCCGAGCAGCCCGTTGATGCCGTCCAGCAGCCGCGCGTGCAGATCCCGGGCGCCCGGCTCATGCGCGTCCGCGTACGCGATGCGGCTCATGACGTCCTCGCCGATGGCGAGCTGCGGGTTGGGCGCGGCTCCCTTGGCGGCCGTTTCGCCGGTTTCGAGATCGACGAGGTAGGCCGCCAGCTTGCTGGTGCCGACGTCGATGGCGGCGCCGAGCGGCGCCGTGCCGGCGGGAAGCAGGGCGATGATCTCGCTGCCGCCCTCGCCCGTCACGCCGCGGTGCACCGCCGCCCGCACGGCCCAGTGCCGGGCGCGCAGGGTCACCGGGGCGGCGGACAGCACGGCGAGACTTGTCCGCGCCGCCGGCTGGCCGGCCGCGGTGACCGCGTCCTGGAGCCGGGTCGCGTCGCTGCGCAGGTCATCGAGCGCAGGCGGCCGGACCTGGACGTCGAGCGCCACGACCGCCGGGTCGAGCGCGGTCACGCCGGCGGCGCGGCCCTCGAACTGGAGACGCTGCGGGGCGGTCAGCGACTCGGGCGGGACATCGACGCGCGCGTCCGCGACGACGGCGGCCTGGCACGCCAGGCGCACGCCCGCGGACACGTCGGCAGGGCTCAGCACCTCGCGCTCCTGCCCGGTCAGCGGCGTGAGGCCGCCGCCGGCGGCGAGCACCCGGCAGGTGCCGCACAGCCCCCGGCCCCCGCAGACAGCGACGATCTCCAGGCCGCCCGCCCGCACCGCCGCCAGCACGGTCGTGCCGCTCCGCACCTCGATCCGGCGGCCGGCCGGCTGGACGACCACACGGACCAGGGGCCGGGTGGGCTCCTCCGCCGTGGCCTGCCGGCCGCTCCCCGGCCGCTCCTGCCGTCCGCCGTCCACCGCATGTCCCGAGTTCAGGGCACGTGAGCGTGCCCTGTGACCGCCTCGGCCATCGCCCAGAAGTTCTCAAGAGGCGTGTCGAGCTGCACATGATGGGTCGGTGCCAGGATCAGGCCGCCCCCCGCGCCGAGCGTGGCGATCCGGTCGAGCACCTCGTGGCGTACCTCAGCGGGGCTGCCGAACGGCAGCGTGTACTGCTCATCCATCGATCCCCAGAAGCACAGCTCCTTGCCGTAGGCCCGCTTGAGCCGGGCGGGGTCCATCGCGGCGGGCTGGATCGGGTTGAGCACGTCGAGCCCGATCTCGATCAGCTCGGGGATGATGGCATAGACGCAGCCGTCCGTGTGATACGCGACCTTGACGTCCGGGTTCAGCGCCTTCAGGCGCTCGACGATGTGCGCCATCCGCGGCTTGAGGAAGCGCCGCCAGTGACGCGGCGAGATCAGCATGCCCTGCTGGTGCCCCACGTCGTCGCCGAGCCAGATCATGTCCACGCCAGCGCGCACCAGCGTCTCGGCGGCGGCCAGGTGGTAGCGGCAGGGGATGTCGAGGACGGCGTCCGCCAGGTCCGGGTCCTCAATGAAGTCGGTCAGCAGCTGCTCGAGCCCGCGCAGCGCCCACGCCGTCTCGAAGATCGTGGTGACGGTGGATCCGACGATCCAGTACTCGGGCCCGTGCTCGGCGATGAGCTTCCCGGCCTCCGAGTAGAGCTCGGGCCGGCCGGGATCAGGGGGCCGGTAGCGCGTCACCGCGTCCGCGTCGGCGAGCGGATGCACCCGCGGCTCGGTGTAATGCCCAACGCCGTACGGCGTCTTGTAGGCCACCGACCGCCAGCCCACGCCCCACTCGTCGACGTATTCCGCGCCCTCCCCGTAGTAGGAGTTCGCCCAGCCCACCGACGTGATGAGGACATCCTGGCCGAGCGCGATCTCCAGGTCGTAGGGGTTGCCGCCGCCGTGCGGGTTGTGCGGGCTCGCCGCCGGGCCCAGGTGCATGTCTGCGCGGAGACGCTCGGCGAACTCGGGCGTGAAGGTCGCCTGCCAGGGGCAGCGATCCGGCGTCACGTGGCTCAGCGCTGTGGCCACGCGCTCTCGGTGCACGACCCTTCGCCTCCCGATCCGCGGGACGCCCGCGGCAGCGCCCCGCCAGGGACAGCCCCGCAGCCGCCGGATTTCTAGGGACATTAGAGCCCCGCCGCCGTTCACCGCGGTAGTGACCTTCGGCCCCCTTCTGCGCCGCCATGGTCAGGCAGCGACGGCAACGCCCCCTTCACCTCATTCGCGGCGACCATGCAGACTAGGCGGATGCCTCACCTCGACGACCCCAGGGACCCGCGCGGGCTGCGGGACGACGCGCCGCTGCTCGACGCGTGGCTGAAGTCCACCCAGCGGGCCTCGGCCGGCCAGCTCACGCCCATGATCACGCCAGGGCACAAGCAGCGCCCGGACCTCGTCGGGCCGGTGGTGGCCGGCGACGCGCCGCTGTACGGCGCCCTGGACACCATCAAGCACGCCGACGTGCTGCGGGTGGAGGGCGAGGCGCGGGCGGCGCGGCTGTGGGGCGCGGACTGGTGCCGGTTCTCGGTTGCCGGGTCGACGCACGGCAACCAGGCGCTGGCGCTGGCCGCGGGCTCGCCCGGGCAGGAGGTGATCATCACCCGGATCCTGCACCGGTCGCTGCTGCTCGGCCTGGTGCTGGCCGGGCTGCGCCCGGTCTGGGTGCGGCCGGAGGTCGACCCGGCGTCCGGGCTGCCGGCCGCGGTCGCCGTGGACACGGTGCGGGCGGCGCTGGCCGCGCACCCCGGCGCCTGCGCGGTGTTCCTGGGCGACCCCTCGTACGTGGGGACGGTCGGCGACCTGGCCGGCCATGCCGCCGTGGCGCACGAGGCCGGGGTCCCGCTGATCGTGGACGCGGCCTGGGCCGCGCATTTCGGCTTCCACCCCGACCTGCCGGCGCACGCGATCGCGGCCGGGGCGGACGCGATGGTGACCAGCGCGCACAAGGCCCTGCCCGCCTACACCCAGGCAGCGGTGGTGCTCGCCAGGACCCGGCGGCTGGACGCCGCCAGGCTGGAGCGGTCGTTTGACGCCACCCACACCACCAGCCCGGCGGGCTCGATCATGGCCAGCATCGACGCCGCCCGGGCCCTGCTGGCGCGGGACGGCAAGGACCTGTGCGCCAGGCTGCTGCGCGGCGTCACCGCGGCGAAGCAGCGGCTGCAGCAGGTCCCCGGGCTCGCCGTGCTCGACGGCCCCGGCGTCGACCCGGCCAAGCTGGTCGTGCTGCTCGCCGGGACTGGCGCGCACGGGATGGCCGTCGAGGCCGACCTGATCGCCGCCGGGATGCCCGTGGAAATGGCGGACCGCGACACCATCATCCCGATCGTGACGATCGCCGACGACGAGGACCGGGTCGCCGCGTTCGCCGACGTCCTCGCGGCTTCCGTCGAGCGCAACCGCGGCGCGCCGCGGCACCCGGCTGCCGCGGCCGCGTGGACGGTGGTGCCGGAGACGGTCCTCGCGCCGCGCGAGGCGTTCTTCGCCCCGAACGAGACGGTCCCCGCCGACGCCGCCGTCGGCCGGGTCAGCGCCGAGCTCATCGCCCCCTACCCGCCCGGCGTCCCGGTGCTCGCGCCCGGCGAGCTGATCACATCCGATGCCCTGAACGCGCTTCGTGAGGTCCATGCCGACGGAGGCCGCATCGCGTACGCGGCCGACCCCGCGCTCGCCACCGTGCAGGTCATCTGCGGCTAGGCCGCACCGCCCCGGGGCAGCGGGCGGGTCATCTCCAGTATCGGCATGCCGGGCCCGCCGGCCGGGGCTCTGCGAGAATGAGGGCACCTACCGGGGCGCAGTGAGGAGACCGTCATGTCGTTTGCCATGAGCGCGGCCGAGCGGCAGCAGTTCCTGGCCGGGCCCCATGTCGGCGTGCTCAGCGTCGCGGTGACGGGGGATGGGGAGGTGGGCGCGGGGCGGGCGCCGCTGGCCGTCCCCGTCTGGTACGGCTACCAGCCCGGCGGCCAGGTCAGCGTCATCACCGGCCGCAGCTCCCGCAAGGGGACGGCGATCCGCGCCGCGGGCCGGATGAGCCTCTGCGCCCAGGATGAGAACCCGCCGTACCGGTATGTCAGCGTCGAGGGGCCGGTCGTGATCGAGGAACTCGATCCCGCCGAGCGGCTGGCCATGGCCCGCCGTTACCTGGGCACCCCGGGCGGCGACCGCTACGTGGCGGGCAATCCCGACCCGGCCGGCGAGAACGTGATGATCCGGATGAGGCCCGAGCGCTGGCTCAGCGTGGACCACGGGAAGCAGCCCGGCTGACGTCGCGGTGCCGCTGGCTTTGCGGAAAGCCTGGCGGGAGCGCCCGGCAGCCAGGGTGCGATGCTGATGCGATGGGCGAGGCCGGCGTGTGCCTGCGGTTCGACGAGGACCTCTGGTTCTTCCTCGCGCCGCGCAACCGGCGGCCATGCGTCCGGGTCGCCAGGGACGGCACGTCGACCGTGGGCCACCTGGTCGAGTCGCTCGGGGTGCCGCTGACCGAGGTGGGCACGCTGGAGGCCGGGGGCAGGCCGGTCACCGCGTCCTGCCAGCCGGGCGAGGGCGACGTGGTGGACGTCGGCCCGGTCAGCAGGCCGCAGCGGGTGCCGGTGGCGCCGCTGCGGTTCGTGCTCGACGTCCACCTCGGCACGCTGGCGCGGCGGCTCCGGCTGCTCGGCGTTGACGCGGCGTATGCCAACGACGCCGATGACGACCAGCTGATCGAGCAGGCGAACGGGCAGGGCCGGGTGCTGCTCACCCAGGACCGGGGGCTGCTGCGCCGCAGGAGCCTGCGGCACGGCGCCTACGTCCGCGGGGCCAGGCCTGCCGACCAGCTACGGGACGTGCTGGAACGGTTCGAGCCGCCGCTGGCCCCGTGGACCGTCTGCACGGCGTGCAACGGCCGGCTGTCCGCGGTGCCCAAGGCCGAGGTCGAAGGGGAACTGCAGCCGGGCACCCGGCGCACGTACCAGGAGTTCGTGCGCTGCCAGGACTGCGGCCGGGTCTACTGGCGCGGGGCGCACAGCCGGCGGCTGGAGCGCATCGTCGCCCGCGCGACCGCCGCCGCGCCCGGCCCGGCGCGCGAGCAGCAGCGGCGACGGGACGGTGAGTGACCCGCCTGCCGTGCAGGCGTTCACGGCCGGGACGGTCACCGACCCGCGTGCTGCTGCGCGGCGGCGGCCAGGGCTGCCGTCTCGGCCGCGAGCTCCGCGGCGCGGCCTGGCCGGCTATCGGCCGGCGCCCCGGCCAGGTTGATCCCGACCAGAACGGCAGCCGACCTTGCCCCGGCCTCGGCGAGCAGGGCGCCGGTGACCGCGTCGCCGCGCAGGCTCGGGTTGCCGTCGGCGGCCAGCCGCGCCGCGGCGCGGGCCACCGGCACCGCCAGCTCGGTGATCTCCATGGGGACCGCCGCGGCCCCCGAAAGCGCGTCGGCGACCCGCCCGGGCTCGGCGGGCGGCCTGCGGGCCGCGATCACGGCCCGGTACGCGTCGGCGTCGGCCTCGATGAGCGAAGCGGCCGCCGCCGCTATCCGTTCAAGTGTGCCGGTCAAAGCCTCGGCCTCGGCCGGGGCGAGCTGGCGCCTGGACAGCCGCGCGGCCATGGCGCACAGGCTGGCGCCCATGCTGACCGCGAGGGCCGCGGCGCCGCCGCCGCCCGGCGCGGGACCGGGCCCGGCGAGCTGGCCGAGGAACGTGCCGACCGGCAGGTCCAGGAAGGTCACGCCGGCCCGGCCGGGGTTGGGAAGGTGATCGTCTTCGGCTCGGTGAACGTGTCCATGGGGTAGCTCCCGCCCACCCGGCCGATGCCGCTGACGCTGCCCGCGCGGCCGCCGAACGGGAGGTGCGACTCCCACAGGTTGGTCGAGCCGTTGATGTTGACCCAGCCGGCCCTGGCCCGCTCGGCGAACGCCAGCCCACGGCCGAGGTCCCTGGTGAACACCGCCGCGGTCAGGCCGAACGGCGAGGCGTTGGTCAGTTCCAGGGCCTCGCCGGCCGACCGCACCTCGACGACCGGCACCACGGGGCCGAACGTCTCCTCGCGCTCGATCGCCATCCCCGGGGTCACGCCGTCGAGCACGGTCGGCTCGGCGTACAGGTCCGTGCGGAAGCCGCCGGCGCGGCGGCCGCCGCAGCAGACCCTGGCCCCGCCGGCCACGGCACCGGCGATGTGCCGGTCGAACTTGGCCGCCGTGGCCTCGTTGTTCAGCGGGCCCATCGTGGTGCCCGGGTCGAACGGGTCGCCGAGCCGCACGCTCGCCTTGGTGGCCGCCACCACGCGGTCGGTGAACTCCGCCCGCACGGCGGCGTGCACGAGGAACCGCTCGCCCGCCGTGCAGCTCTGCCCGGCGCACAGGTACGCGGCCTCCAGGGCGGCCGCCGTGGCCAGCTCGAGGTCGGCGTCCTCGAGGATCACCATGGGCCCGTTGCCGCCGAGCTCGAGCAGCTGCGCCTTGCCCGCGGCGCGCACCGCGACCTTGCTGCCGGTCTCCACCGAGCCGACGAAGCCCACGCCGGCCACGCCCGGGTGACCGACCAGGGCGTCGCCGGCCACCGGGCCCGGGCCGGGCACGAAGCTGAAGATCCCGGGGGGCGCCCCCGCCGCGGCCGTGGCCTCCGCGATCACCCCGGCCAGGATCGCGCAGCAGGCCGACGTGGACGGGGCCGGGACCCAGACCACGGTGTTCCCCGCCGCCAGCGCGGGCGCGAAGATCTCGGCGCCCATCGTGTACGGCCAGTTCCACGGGCTCACCACGCCGACAACCCCGAGGGGCACCCGCTGGGTGAGGATCCGGCGGCCGGCGGAGACCGATGCCGGCAGGGCTCCGGCCCGGCGCTTTCCGTCCTCCGCGGCCATCCGGAAGTACTCGGCCAGCTCGTCGACCTCGTCGAAGGCCTCGGCGGCCAGCGGCTTGCCCTGGTCCAGGGTCAGCACACGGGCGAGTTCCTCCCGCCGCTGCCCGATCCCGGCGATGACCCGCTCGCACCAGCCCGCGCGCTCGAACGCGGACGCCCCGGCCCACGCGGGCCAGGCGGCCGCGGCGGAGCGGACGGCGTCGTCGACGTCGGCCGGGCTGGCGACGGCCACCTGGCCGAAGGTCTCGCCCGACGACGGGCTGACCGCCGCCGCCTGGCCGGCCCGGCCAGGGCGCCACGCGCCGTCGATGTACAGCAGGTACTCCCGCATCCCTGGCACTCCTTACGCCTCATGCGCCTCTTGCGCCTCTTGCGCCTCGGCCTATGCCTCGGCGCAGAGCCGGCCGAGCTTGTCCAGCGACTCGGGCAGCATACGGAACGCCGGCCCGGAGACGGAGATCGCGGCGACGCATGCCCCGGCCGTGCCGAAGACCGGTGCCGCGACGGCGACCAGCCCCTCCTCGAGTTCGGCGACCGCCGTGGCGTAACCGTTGCGCCGGACCGCGGCCAGCTCGTCGGCCAGCGCGTCCGGCGAGGTGATCGTCTGGCCGGTGTACCGGTCCAGGTGCGCCGGAACCGGGATGGCGCCGTAGGCCATCAGCACCTTGCCGTTGGCGACCGCGTGCGGCGTGGTGCGGCGCCCGATCCAGCCGCCCGAGCTGTTCAGGATGTAGCTGCTCGGCACCTCGGCCACGTTGAGGACGGCCGGGCCGTCGGGCACGGCCAGGTTCACCGTCTCCCCGGTCTGCTGTGACAGCCTGTCCATGGCCGCCTGCATCGAGGCGAGAAAGTCCAGGTTCCGCAAGGCCAGGGTGCCCAGCCTGATGACCTCGAGCCCGAGCCGGTACCTGCGCCCCGAGCGGGTGAGCAGGCCCGCCCGCTCCAGCACCCCGGCCAGGCGCGAGGCCGTCGATTTGTGCACCCCGAGCGAGGCGGCCATCTCGGTGACGCCGAGCTCGACCCGGGAGTCGTCGAAGCTGGTCAGGAGCGCCAGGACGCGCTCCGCCGATTGATAGGTTGCGCCAGCGGCAACCGCAGCCCGTGACACGCAACCAGGATGGACAAGGCGCCTGTCCCAAGTCAACGCCGCCGAAAAGCGCCAATGTCTCCCGTCGGCGGTATTGTGCCGGTGACGGACGGGATACGGGCCGTGCCGTCGCCCCAGCGTGAGGATGCAGCCGTGGCAACTGAGCACCCCGGCCAGGCCCCTGCGGCCGGCCCCGCAGACGATCCGCTGCCCGAGGCCATCGCGCTGGCCCGCGGCGCCGCCGAGGCCGGCCTCGGCCTGAAGCTGCTCGGCGGCCTCGCGATCCGCGTGCTGTGCCCGGAGTTCCCGCCCCGGCTGCGGGCCGGGCAGGACATGGACTTCGCCTGCCTGTCCAAGGGGCGCAAGCACGTGGCCAGCTACCTGGAGAAGAACGGCTGCCAGCCGGACCGGCGGTTCAACAACCTGAACGGTGACCGGCAGATGTACTTCACGGCCCCGTCCGGGCGCCCGATCGACGTCATCGTCGACCGGCTGAACATGTGCCACACGCTGGACCTGCGGCCGGCGTTCGGCAGGCTGCCGCTGACCATCGACGCGGTGGACGTGCTGCTGTCCAAGCTGCAGATCGTCGAGCTCAACGAGAAGGACGCACGCGACACCCTGCACCTGCTCAGCGGCGTGCCGGTGACCGGGAGCGAGGCGGCAGGTTCGGACGGCGGTGGCGCTTCGATCGACAGCGACCGCTTCGGCAGGCTGCTCGGCGCCGACTGGGGCTGGTGGCGTACGGTCACCGGCAACCTGAAGAAGCTGCCCGCGCTGGCCGACGAGCACCCCGAGCTGCTGCCGCCGAATCCGCCGCTCGACGCGGTCGGGCAGTCCCGGTCCCTGCTGGAGCTGGCGGAGTCGGCCTCCAAGGGCGTCAAGTGGAAGCTGCGGGCGAACATGGGCGACCGCGTCCGCTGGTACGAGCTGCCCGAAGAGGTAGATCACTGACCCGCGGGGGCCGCTGCCCCCGCTGCCCCCCGGCGCCGCGGCCCCCATGCGGCCATTTCCTATCTCAGCGCGTGCCTTTGCGGCCCGGCTGACCTTGCCAAACGGCCAGTTTTCGCATGTCGGGTGCTTGACGCCTAGTTGCGCCGAATGCTACACCGTTGCACAGGAAGCGCATCAATGGGTGTGGCGGTGCCATGAAGATCTTCTTTGCCACCGATATTCACGGTTC
>JASHPR010000440.1 GCA_030038015.1 Streptosporangiaceae bacterium | reverse complement strand
AACCTCGGCACGATGGCGCTGTTCCTGGCCGTGCGGTGGGTGGACGTCTTCGTCATCACGCTGCTCGCCATGGGGTCATGGGAGTTTTACCGCGGCAACGGGGTGCTGGCGCTCGCCGGGCTGACGGTCGCGGCGCTGGTGTTCAGCTTCGCGTACTTCATCACCGTCGAGCGCGCCCTGCTGCGCTTCGGATCCCTGCGGCCGCAGTACTGCTCCATCTACGACCCGTACTTCTGGTGGCACGAGCGCTACTGGAAGCTGCTGGCGCCCCTCCTCGGGATGTTCAACGGCACGCCGTTCAAGGGCCTGGTCTGGCGCCTGGTCGGCGTCCGGGCCGGCCGGCAGGTCTTCGACGATGGGTGCGCCATCGCCGAGCGGACGCTGGTGACGATCGGCGACCACTGCACGCTCAATGCCGGCTCGGTCATCCAGTGCCATTCGATGGAGGACGGCATCTTCAAGGCCGACTACACCGTCCTGGAGGACGGCTGCACCGTCGGCGCCGGCGCCCTCGTCCACTACGGCGTGACCGTGGGCCAGGGTGCTCAGCTCCGGCCCGACTCCTTTGTCATGAAGGGGGAACAGGTGCCACCCGGGGCACGCTGGGGCGGCAACCCCGCTCGCGCGATATGACGGCCGCAGAGCGCCGGGCCGCCTGCAGGGCCGCATTGCGCTATCCGCCGGTGAGGTGGGTATGGAGGGGAAGCCTCCTGGACACGACGGCCGGCCGCTCCGCCGCGGGCTGCCCGGCCAGCTTCGAGGTCGATCGCATCGATGACGCGCAGAGCGAGGGGTGGAGCGTGCTGCTGCGCGGCTCGGCCATTGTCGCCGGCTCGGGCGACGAGCCCGCCGCCGTGGAGCCGTGGGCCGGCGGTGCACGGGTCCGCCGGGTCAGCCTGCTGCCGCGGATCGTGACCGGCCGGCGCATCATCGTGGAGTGACCGCGCTGCTCAGGCCTCCTCCAGAGGGGCAAGGCCGGCGGCCTGCTCCGTCTCGCCCATCCGGTCAGACCGCCGTCTCTCCTCGATCTCCGCGAAGAACGGCGACGATGGCGAGGCCCGCCACACGACGAGCGCGCCGGCCCCGAAGGCCAGGGCCACGCCGACGACCGACACCCATGCCACGACCGGCGCCTGCGTGGTGAGCCCGTAGAAGAAGATGACGCCCATGAAGAGCCCGCCGAGCAGCGGGAGCACGCCCAGGACCAGGAACGTGGCGATGCTGCGGCGGAGGTAGGCCCGGTAGAACCACACGCTGCTGAGGGCGATCACGAAGTACATGAACAGGCCGAACATGCCGTCCGCGCTGATGATGTCGCCGATGGCGTGGTTCGCCGACGTGCTGGCCAGGTAGGGGATGAGGAGCACCGGCGGGATCGCGGCGAGGATGAGCAGCCCGGCCCACGGCGTCTGGTGCGCCCGGTTGATGAAGCCGAACACGCGCGGGATGATCCGGTCTCGCGCCAGCGCGTACAGGACCCTGCTCGGCTCGATCATCTGGATCTGGCAGGTGCCGATGACGGCCACGAGAACGGCGAGCGGGAGCGCGCGGCCGAGGAATCCCGGGACCAGCAGCGTGCCCGCGTAGGCGAGCACGTCGGTGCCGTTCGCCAGCACGTTGGCCTGGCTGGACACCCCTTCGAAGATCACGATGAGGAACGTGTACCAGAAGGTCAGGAACAGCGTTCCCATGAGCATCGCCCGGCCAGGGTGGACCTTCTGCCGCGTCGACTCCTCGCCCAGCACCGCCGTCGCTTCCCAGCCCAGGTAGAGGAAGCCGCACGGCACGGCGGCCTCGGCGAGGCCCTTGAAGCCGCCGATGCCGGCGACCGCGCGGGAGACCGTGAAATCGGACAGCGACGGCAGCGTGGCGCCGCCGGCCCCGGAAGCCTCGTGGATCAGGGCGAGGACGACGAAGGAGATCATCGCCGAGTACTCGATCACGATCAGGGCCGTCTGCACGTGCACGGAGGGCCGGATCCCGCGGATCGACAGCCACACGAGGACCGCCATGATGGCCGTGGCCACCACCCAGGTCGCCGGCTTCGAGAACGTGTGGGTCGGGAAGAGCACGAAGAGCAGATACGCGCCGGCCAGGGTGATGTTGCCGACGTTGGCGAAGGTCGAGACCGCTACGTTCAGGAAACCGGTGCCCGCCCCGGCAGTCGGCGAGACCGCCTCGCCGACCCAGACGTACGGCGCACCCGCGTGGGCCTTCCACCTGTTGAGGCTCGCGTAACCCATCGCGACGAAGAACATGGCGACGCCGGTGACGAGCACGGCGAGCGGGGAGACGTGGCCAGCGAACGCAACCAGCAGGGCTAACGTGTACGCGACGCTGCTCGATGGCGCCACGTTGGCAATCGAGACGACAAAGTCACCCCACAGGCTGACCGCGTTCTCTCTCAGGCCCACATGCTGCGCGGCCGTGGCGTTGGTGGCCAAACAGACCGCCTCCTCTCCGTCTTCACCGTCGGGGACGATGTCCCGCCATGGGGCAAGCGTGCGCCCTGGCCACTGATCGCACAATGGGCTAGTTCGCACAATGGTCTGCAGCGCCGGCCAGCGCGCAGAGAAAGTGCTAAGCCCAGGGGCTCCCCGCCCGCCCGGGGCGATCATGGTGGCCTGTCCTTGGATGTCGCGAGAGGCGGCAGGAAACGATCAGCCATGAAACCTCGGCGGGCGTCCGCCAGATGGCAGCGGGCGCCGGGGAGCCCGCCACGGGCGGCGCCCCGGTCAGCCGGCAGCCTGCACATCTACCTGGGCGCGGTGCCGGGGGCGGGGAAGACCCACGCGATGCTGGCCGAGGGCAGGAGGCTGGCCGCGCTCGGGGCCGATGTCGTCATCGGGCTGGTTGAGACGCGCGGACGGGACGGGCTGGAGCAGGCGGCGGGCGGGCTGGAGCTCATCCCGCCGCGCGGCGCCGGCCACCGCGGCAGGTGCGCTGGCGAACTGGACGTCGGCGCGATCCTGGCCCGGCGCCCGGCCGTTGCCCTGGTCGACGAGCTGGCTCACACCAATGCGCCGGGCAGCCTCCGCGGCAAGCGCTGGCAGGACGTCGATGAGCTGCTCCGCGCGGGCATCGACGTCGCGACCACCCTCAACGTCGCGCACCTGGCGGATCTGCACGACGCGGTCGAGCAGATCACGGGCATCGGGCAGCGGGAGTTCGTGCCCGAGGCGGTGGTGCTGCCCGCCGGCCGCATCGACTTCATCGACACCGAGCCCCGCATCGTGCTCCGGCGTCTCGCGCAGCAGGGCGACCCCGCCGGCGCCGGCGGCCTCGGCCTCGGCCTGGCGATCGCGAAGGGCTTCACCGACGCCATGGACGGCGAGCTCGCCCTGGAGGACACCCCGGGCGGGGGAGCGACGTTCGTGTTCTCGCTGCGGCGATTCGCCCCGGACGCCCGCCCGCGTTCCCGAGCCGGCCTGACGGCCTCCGGCGCGGCCAGCCGTCCCCGGTTCGCGTCCTCGACGCGCCTCGCCACGGCGATGCCCGCCTGGGTGGTCCTCGTGCGCGAGGATGACGGTTGTGAGTGCGAGGGTGACCGCTGAGCCGCATCTGGGGCTGCCGGGTGCCGCCGGCCGCGTCGGCGAGTACCCGCGGCTGCGCTACATGGGGTCGAAGTACCGCCTGGTGCCGCACCTGGCCCGGGTGTTCGCCGAGCTGGGCGGGCAGACCGCACTTGATGCGTTCTCCGGCAGCGGCGTGGTGTCCTACCTGCTCAAGACGCTCGGATACCAGGTCACCTGCAACGACTTCCTGACGTTTCCCTCGGTCATCGCGGCCGCGACCGTGGTCAACCACGACCAGGTCCTCACCGGCGCGGAGATCGACGCGGTCTGCGGGCCGCCTGCCGACGACCGGGATTTCGTCCAGCGCACGTTCGCCGGGCTGTACTTCACCGCCGAGGACCGCGCGTTCCTCGACTCGGCCTGGTCGCACATCGACCGGATGAGCGGGCACAAGCGCGACATCGCGATCGCGGCGCTGGTCCTGGCCGCTGCCCGCAGGCAGCCGCGCGGCGTGTTCACGTTCACCGATCTGCGGTACGACGACGGCCGGCGCGACCTGCGGCTGCCGCTGCGCGAGCACTTCCGCGAGCGGGCCGCCGAGTACAACCGGGTGGTGTTCGACAGCGGCCAGCCCTGCACCGCGCTGTGCGGGGACGTCTTCGCGCTGGCACCCCGTCCCTACGACGTGGTCTACCTCGACCCGCCGTACGCCCCGCCCCGGGACGACAACTGCTACATCAAGCGCTACCACTTCCTGGAGGGGCTCTCGGTCTACTGGCGCGGTCAGGCGATCATGGAGAACACCCGCACCAAGAAGCTGCCCAAGCGGTACACGCCGTTCTCCTACAAGCACACGGTGACCGACGCGCTGCGGCGCACCCTCAAGCAGTTCCAGGACTCGGCCATCGTGCTGTCGTACTCCTCCAACGCGGTGCCCGGCGCGGCCACCATCGAGGCCCTGCTCAGGGAGGTGAAAGAGAACGTCGAAGTCCGGCTGACCGACCACACCTACAGCTTCGGCACCCATCAGGCCGCGCGGCGCCGCGCGGTCGCGGAGTACCTGTTCATCGGGCGGTAGGCGTCCGCGCCTGTCAGATGTCGCGCGTAGCCCCGGCGAACGCGCGGGCGCTGTGGCCAGCAGGCTGATCTCGTGCGCACCGCTTCGATGCCCTTGGCTTCCATGATCGTGGTTGATTGGTCACCATATTTGTCCTCAATCAACCACGATCATGGAATTTGGGCGCAGCCCGGCGCGCCGTGATCTAGAACTGGGCCTTGAGTTCGGTGATCTCGTTCACTCTCTGCTGGATCTGGGCGTAGGCCGGGTGTTCGCGGATGCGGGCCACGGCCCAGCGCAGCACCTCGGCGCGGCTGGTCGCGATGCCCGCGGTGATCAGCGTGTCCACGGTAGCCAGATCGGAGGGCCCGAGGCGGGTCATCACCGGAGTCAGTTCAACCGGCCGCCTCACCGGGCTCGGGTTCCCGCAGGTTACTCCGGAACCGGCCAAAGCCTGGCCCGGCAGACCTGGCTGAGCACGGACTGGCTGACCGGCTGGCCGCCCTTGGCCTGCCACTGCTGGCTGATGATCCACGCGGAGCCCGGGACGACGCCGCCGCCGGCACCGCCAGCCTCAGCCCCGAGCTGCTGACCCGGCTCACCCAGGCACTGCGCCGGCCACCGCCGCCGGACCCGCTGCAGCCGCTGTCACCACGCGAACGCGAAGTCCTCCAGCTGATCGCCCGCGGTCACAGCAACCGGCAGATCGCCCGGGACCTGGCGATCGGCGAGCAGACCGTCAAGACCCACGTCCGCAGCATCCTCACCAAACTCAGCCTGCAAGACCGCGTCCAGGCAGCGATCTTCGCCCTCCGCCACCAAGCCGGTAGCGCGGGCTGAGCCGGGGGCGGCGTCACGTTCAGGCTGATGGCCCCTTCAAGCGCGCTGCTCCGGGGCGCGGTCGCGTCTGGGATGCTTGGTGCGGGGTGAGGGTGTGCACGAGCTGCGCTATGACATGGAACGCGATGCGGTGCGCGTGGTGCTCACGGACGCCGCCGGCCGGGTGCTGCTGTTCCACGTGCTGACGCCGGACGAGGCTCCGGACGGATGGTGGGAGCTGCCCGGCGGCGGGATCGACGCCGGTGAGTCCTACCTGGACGCGGCGGTCAGGGAGATCAGGGAGGAGACCGGCCTGGTGCTCGACCCCGCCCAGGTCAGCCC
Source organism: Streptosporangiaceae bacterium (assembly GCA_030038015.1). Lineage (GTDB taxonomy): Bacteria > Actinomycetota > Actinomycetes > Streptosporangiales > Streptosporangiaceae > JASHPR01. The sequence goes on along the minus strand of JASHPR010000440.1, from coordinate 11,287 downwards.
GCCCGCGTGGCGGCGCGACAGCACGTGGCGCTCCCGGGGGAAGCGCCGGCTGCAGCATGAGGTGGTGGTGCGTGCGCGGGTGGCTGCGGACCAGCCCCGGGTCGTCGACGGCGGCCGGACACCGGAAGAGATCGAGGACTACGTGACCGCCCGGTGGTGGACGGTGCCCGAGATCACCGAGAGCCAGGTGCGCTTCTACCCCGGCCGCCTGCCCGAGCTGCTGCCCCGGTTCCTGGCAGGGGAGGACATCGACGAGCCGTTCGAGCGCTGGAACTAGCGCGTGGCCGATGGCCCAGGCTTGCATGAGGGTGGTCCCAGGGGAGAGGCTGCTGGTCTGGCCTGGCGGAAGGAGGAGTCCGGTGACCCAGGAAACGGTGTCCCCCCGCGGAGGCTCCCAGGCCGTCCGCGCCGCCCGCCGCGAGGAGGCGGCCCTGCTCGGCGAGGTGCTGGCGGACGCCTTCGCCGAGGACCCGGTCTTCGCCTGGCTGATCCCGCCGCAGCTGCGTGGCCGGGACAACCGCCTGCGCACGTTCTTCACCAGCATGAGCCGCGGTTACCTGCGGCGGGGCAAGCCGTGTTACCTCACCGGCGACGCCTCGGCCGCTGCGCTGTGGGCCGCGCCGGGGGCCTGGGCGATGCCGCTCAGCCAGATGATCCTGGAGGCGGCGCCCAGCGGGCTGGCCTTCCGCCGCCGCCTGCTCCGCGCGCTGCGCACGCAATTGCAGATCGAACGCCTGCACGCCGGGCAGTCCCCGCCGCACTGGTACCTGGGCTACCTCGGCACCCGCCGCGACCGGCAGGGCCAGGGGCTGGGCACCCAGATGCTGCGGGAGGTCCTGGCCGGCCTGGACGCCGACGGCGTGCCGGCCTACCTCGAATCATCCAACGAGCGCAACCTGCCGCTGTATGAGCGCAACGGCTTTCGCGTCGTCGGCGAACTGCAGGCCCTGGGTCACGGGCCCACGATCTGGCGTATGTGGCGCGAACCCCAGCCCGGCACCTGAGGCCGAGGACGGCACCACTCAGAGCCGGAAACGTTCCTGGAGCTTGCGCAGCCACGGGGAGTCGGGAAGGAACTCGATTCCGTGGCGCTGGCAGGAAGCGCGGAAGCCTTCGTCGTCACCGGGCTGGAGCGTGGCGGTCTCCTCGAACCATCGCTCGCTGCCGCCGGGTGTGAGCACCTCGATGATGCGGGCGGGGGTTGCTTCGCAGTTCCACATGGCGTGCAGGATGCCGCGCGGCTTGAGCGCCCACGCGCCCGGCCGTGCTGAGGCTGTCTCCTCACCGACCAGGACGCCGATCTCGCCGGTCAGCACGCGGACCCAGACGTCGTTTTGGTGGGTGTGCGGGGTGATCAGCGCGCCGGGCGGGATGGTCTCCTCGATCACGGCCATGACGCCGCCGGTCTGCTCGGCGCGCACCCGCACGACGACATCGAACCTGCCGCCGACCTGGTGGCCGTCGCCGGGGCCGATGAGAAAGGACATGGCTCCTCATCGAATACGCTGCGCGAAGGCCGGTCAAGCCGGGATTGAGGAGGCGGTCATTCCCGCGTTCACCAGCTTCGACGGGACCGTGATCCACTATGAGCAGGTGGGCAGCGGGGAGCCGGTGCTGCTGTTGCACAGCTTCCCGTTCGACGCGCGGGTGTCGCACAGCACCGGTGTCGTGGATGCCATCACCGCCGCGGGCCGCTCGGTCATCGCCGCCGACCGGCGCGGCAGCGGCCGCTCAGCCCGGCCGCGTGATCCCCGCGCCTACGCCGGCAACGCCTGCGCCCGTGCCTCGGGGGTCTTGGGCGCCGGGGAAGGCGGAAGGACTCGTCCGGGCCGTCATGATAAGACGTGATAAGAAATGAATGGGAGCGCGGAGCGGGCTTGAGAGGGCGGCCCGATGACGAGACCGTCGGCTGAACAGAAGAATCGGTCCTGGGTGATCCGTGTCGGCATCGGCGCGGGCGCCGCGCTGAAGGGCACGCTGAAGATCCGGAGCTGGACGGTTCGCGCGGGCATCGGCGCGGGCGCCGCGCTGAAGAGCACGCTGAAGAATCGGAGCTGGACGGTTCGCGCGGGCATCGGCGCGGGTGCCGCGGTCGTGATAGTGGGCATCGGCGCTGCGCTGGTAGCGCTCCTAGGGCGTCCGGCAGTCTCGGTGTCATCGGGAGAGGTGCTTGTCCAGGTGCACCTGCGCGGCCTTGGGACCGAGGTGACCGGCATCCGCGCGACCAGTGCTGGCCGGCCGCTCGTGCTGGCACACCAGAGCACGGGCTTCGTGCCCGTCGCCGCCGTGCCGCAGGGCCGGACGGTGCACGTGCGCGTCACTGCCGCTCCGCCGCCGTGGCTCCGCTGGCTGCTGGGCTCCGGGGTCTCGACGTCGGCGACGCTGCGGGCGCCGTCGGCCGCGCCGTTGGCGAGGGTGGCCGTTGCCGCGCGCCCGGGGCAGGTGACGCTCGGCTTCGACCGCCCGGTGAGCGTCATCGATTACCGAGCGGCCGGCGAGCCGGCCCGGCTCGTCCGGCTCAGCCGGCCCTCGGCCACGGCCCCGCTGGCCGTGCCGGAGCACCAGTCGGGAGGCGCGCTTCAGGTGGCGGCCGCGGCATGGCCGTGGGAGCGCTTGGCTGCCCGGCCGGCCACGGTGGACTGGCTCGAGGCGCCGCAGGACGGCGTGCCGGTCGCAGCAGCGGATCCGGCTCCGGGCAGCGCGGATGCCGGGCTCGACAGCCCGATCACCCTGACCTTCGATGAGCCGGTGGCCAGGGCCCTCGGTACGGCCCGCCCGCGAGTGTCGCCAGCCACGGCGGGAACCTGGACCGAGCCGGATGCCGACACGCTGGTGTTCACCTCGCGGAGCCTGGGCTTCGGGCCCGGCACCGCGGTAACAGTCTCGTTTGACCGTCCGGTGACGGTCGTGGGCGGCTCCTCGGCTGACTCGGTGGTTGTGGCCGCTTCGGGGTCCTACCACTTCGCCGTCACGCAAGCCTCGGTGCTGCGCCTGCAGCAGATCCTTGCCCAGCTGCACTACCTGCCGCTGAACTTCACCCCGGCGCCAGGTGTCGTCTCGCCGACCACCCTCGCCGGCGAGGCGGCGACGCTCGGCAGCCCGCTCGAAGGCAGCTTCTCCTGGCGCTGGCCGTCGGTCCCGGCGTCACTCCAGGCCCAGTGGCAGCCCGGCTCGCCCACGGTTGCGGTCAAGGGTGCGCTGATGGCCTTCATGTCCGCTACGGACAGCTCCTACAACGGCTACACCGCCGACGAGGAGACCGTGAGCCAGCTTGCGGACGCCTCGTGGAAGGCGCTCCTCAGCGCCGCCGCCGCGAACCAGGTGGACCCCGAGCCGTACTCGTACGTGTACGTGTCTGAGACCCTGCCCGAGACGCTCACCGTGTGGGAGAACGGCAGCACGGTGCTCACGTCGCCGACCAATACCGGCATCCCCGAGGAGCCGACCGCTCTCGGCACCTATCCCATCTTCGTCCGGTACACGTTCAACTACATGAGCGGGTTCAACCCCGACGGCAGCTACTACGACGACCCGGTGTACTGGATCAACTACTTCAACGGCGGCGACGCCGTGCACGGGTTCGTGCGAGCCTCGTACGGGTTCCCGCAGAGCCTCGGCTGTGTGGAGCTGCCCATCCCGACCGCCCAAGTCGCCTTCAACCACCTCGCGATCGGCGACCTGGTAACCGTGGCGTCCTGAGGTTGTGGCGCGCCGATCAGGTGACCGGTTTGGACTGCGGGCTGCCTTGCGGTCGTCCGGCAACCAAGTGGTGCCGGGCCAGCGGGTGCGGGCCGGGCGGCGGGACACCGAATGGCCCGGGCCCGTTCACGGCGAACAAGGCGAGCAGGACGAGCGCCCCGGCCGGCGCCGGCAGGATCCGGGCATTCAGCCAGCCCCAGCCCGGGGACTGGCTGAAGCGGAACACCGCCGCTTCGCCGGGCCGGCAGCCGGGACTGCTGCCGGATACTAAGAGGGTGCAAGAAAGCCGGGATGGTGATCTGGGCCAGGCCGGCGGCCCGGCGGCGATCGCGGCCGGCACGGTTCACCGCCCGGGCCGTGGCGAGGATGCCCCGGAACCGGGTGCCTGGATGGCTGGCGCCGTAGGGCCGCGTGCCACCAAGGGAAGGCTGCGCACCTACCTCGGCATTGCCCCGGGGGTGGGGAAGACCTACGCGATGCTGCGGGACGCGCGTGCCCAGCGGCGCTGCGGCGTCGATGCGGTCCTGGCGTTCTTGCAGCGTCATGGGCGGGCGGCGACCGCCGCTGAGGTGGATGGTCTTGAGGTGCTCACCAGCACGGTCAGCTACCGTGGGGTGAGCCTTGAGGAGCTGGATGTCGCGGCGGTCCTTGACCGCCGCCCCAGACTGGCCCTGGTGGATGAGCTGGCCCACGCGAACCTGCCCGGCTCTCGCCACGCGAAACGCTGGCAGGATGTCGGCGACCTGCTGGACTGCGGCATCGACGTGTACACCACTTTGAACGTGGGCAACATCGAGTCGCTCGGCACGCTGGTCTCCCGGATCACAGGGGTGCGCCCGAGCGAGCCGGTGCCGGATGCGTTTGTGCAGGCCGGGCAGGTTGAGCTGGTCGACCTTGCGCCTGCGGCGCTGCGCCGCCGCCTGGCCCAGGGGCTGGTCTTCCCCGCAGACCAGGCAGACACCGCGCTGTCGCATTATTTCCGGTTCGCGAACCTGGCCGCGCTGCGCGAGCTTGCCCAGCTGTGGCTCGATGACTCCGTTGCCGACCCGGCCGCAGCGTTCGTGGCCGCGCACCCCGCCTGCCAGCCGGCCGAAGCCGCCGTCATCGTGGTCGGCCTGGAGGGGTCGCCTGCCGACCAGTGGCTCATCCGGTACGCCGCCCAGCTGGCCGAGCTGTCCGATGCCCGGCTGCACGGGGTGCACGTCCGGCCCCTCGATAACCTGGACCGGCCAGTTGGGACGCGGCTGGCGGAAGACCGGCGGCTGCTCAGACAGCTGCATGGTACGTTCACTGAAGTCAAAGCCAGCGACCCCGCCTCGGGGCTGATCCGGGCCGCGCGCAAGGCCGGTGCCGCGCAACTGGTGATCGGGTCCCGCCGCCGGTCGCGCTGGTCGCGGCTGCTGACCGGATCCACGGTGGCAGACCGGGTGCTGCGCTTGGCCGGCGATCTTCCGGTCCAGGTCGTGAACGTCGGACGGCCGGACAAGACCAGCAGCGAATGGCGCCGCCAGGCGACCACGTGAAGCAACGCCGGCCAAGCTGAGCCGTCCCGCCGCGCCTGGCGCGTGACCTCCGCCCTGAACCCTGAACCGGCAACGCGCACGGCGAACCGGTCAACGACGCGACCGCGGCGGGCGCGGCGAGTCCCCCGGGGGAAGCTGCCAGATCCGGCTGATCTGGCGCTTACGTCATGCCCGGTTACCCAGCCGGAGAACGATCCGAATCACCCGGCAATGGCGCTCGCAGGCTGCGCCGGTCACTTGATGTGATTGGTTCTGTATCCGGACAAGCGCGCGCCGACGCGCTGTTCGGTGCGGCTGCGGATCGATTTCAGGTCAACTGGCGGCCGTGCAGATCGGGGTGATCGGCATGCTTAAGGTGTGCGACTGGCCGCGTCTTATGGGGCGCCCGGTCGTGCGATGGAAGGAAATGCCCGGTGGGTCAGCAGTGACTTCACGCGCCCTCTATCGCCCCGGCCATCGTGCCCTGGCATGCGGCCGGTGCGGTCAGGGGAGATGCGCCGCCAGGCGCGGACGGGGATGGCCTGCGCGCGATCTGCGTGATGGCGCGGAATAGCCCGGACACCGCTGAGGCCAGCTGGGCCGCCCGCTGGTCGGCGTGGTCGATCTCACGCGGGCTCTTCGCGCGTTCGGCCTGGTAGAGCCGGTAGGTGTCGTAGGGCATCATGATCGTCACTCCTGCCAAGACAGCCGCAGCCTGCCCGCGCTGGCCGTGGCGGCCGGGTGCCAGGACCGCGGGCGGGTTGCGGATTCTTCGTTCATGACCGGTTCGCCGGCCCGGGACTCAGGCTGCCCTCGGGCCGCGCAGCGGCCGATCCGCTGGCAGCAAGGCCGGCGCCCGCCCGCCACGCGCGAAGCGGGTGAACCGCCACGTGCGGCCGGCGTGGCGTGGGCGGCGGAGGTAGCGGGCGCGCCCTGCCGCAGCAGCATGGGCGTGAAGCTCCCGGGCCCGTTCCGCGGCGATGGCCTGGGTAATCACCGGATGCATGACTCCTCCTGGCGTGCGGGACCACCCTGTTTGGGTGCTGTCATGGACATTGTTCTTGAGGGGTACGACAATCCGGCAGCGCCGAACTCATCGGGGGTTTGCGTCATTTTTGTAGCTAGGCAAGATCATCTTCGGGGCGCCTGGTCAGGCGGTTCGCTTCTGAGTGCGAGGGCTGTTGCAGATGGCTTCCCGGGCGCTGCTGGCTTCAAGGCGGCAGACATCAACCGATGGGCGGAGAGCCCAGATCCGTCTGGGAGCCGATGACAGCGACCGGAACCGGGCATACGGTGATCGACGTCCGCCCAGCAGCTGCGGTTGGGAAGCCGGAGAAGTAGCATGCACACGCTCAAGCTCGCCATCGGTTGTGCCTGGCTCGTCTTCTGGATCTACTGGATCGGGTCAGCCGCCAATAGCAAGGAGAGCGTCAGGAGCGGGTGGCGAACACGGCTGACTGGCGTTAGCGCGGTTGGGGTCTTCCTGATCGCTGGTGTCCTCCGGGGCGGCAGCCTCGCTGTGCACAGCTTGATCCTCGCGGCGATAGGGGTGCTGCTGTTCGCCTGCGGGATCGCGCTCGCGGTCTGGGCCCGCCTGCACCTCGGCCGCAACTGGGGTATGCCGATGACTCAGCGGGCCGAGCCGGAGCTTGTCACCTCAGGCCCGTACCGGTTTGTCCGCCACCCGATCTACTCGGGACTCCTGACAGCGATGCTGGGGACCGCGCTCGTCAACAACCTGCTCGGCCTGATCGTCGTCGCGGTGCTGGTCGCCTACTTCTATTACTGCGGGATTGTCGAGGAGCGGAACCTCGCGGCCACCTTCCCCAAGGCGTACCCGGAGTACAGAAGCAGGACGAAGATGCTCATCCCGTTCCTCCTGTAGGCCACCGGATGGGTGGCGCGCATCCTGTTCACGTGCAGGGCAGTACCACCTGGCTCCGGGGTGTGGAACCGGCCGCTTATGTGTACTGGACTACCATCGCCCGTGGTTCCGGGGCGGCCGCCTCGGCCGCCAGCCGGGCGCCGCCGGCCGGGGTGAGCCGGTAATACCGGCGCAGCCGGCTGTCCACCACCTCTTCGTGATCCACCTCGACCAGCGGGACGTGATCCGGACGATGCGCGGAATGATCTTCCCGGGCCCGGTCGCTGTGCGGCAGCAGCTGGATGCCGGTGATCCAGCCCTGTTCCCTGGCCAGCGCCACGGCCAACGTCAGGGCCCCGTGCTCGAAGCGCGCCGGCACCCTGCGGCGCGAACTGCTGCTGGATCTCGGTGAACCGTCCCTGCCGGGCCAGCTCGACGACGGCCAGGGCCGCCGTGACCGGCGAGGCCTTCATATGGTCCCTTCTCTTTCTGATGCTCGTGGCCTGCCGGTTCATCAGGCTGTGATCACGGGCGGGGAGCGTCATGCATCGCGGCGGGTGATCAGGAGGGCGGCGGCCAGCTGGGCGGCGGCTGGCCAGCCGATGAGGACCAGCAGGGACAGGCTTGGGGGAAGCAGGCTTGGCTGAGGATGCACGGTGACCAGCTGATAGGCGGCGAAGGGCAGGGTGAACCTGCCGAGCCTGACGTTCCACGGGGATGGCAGGGCCAGGCACAGCACCGCCAGGAGGTAGATCACTGTGACGGCCGCTGCGATGGCGCCCGCGGTGTGCCGGATAACCGCGCCGATCCCGACGCCTGCTATGGCGCAGGCGGCCAGGACCAAGCCCGCGGCCAGCACAGCCCGCAGCGCGCCGGGGTGGGACAGGGCCAGGCCGCGGTGGCGCCGGGACAGGATCGCCTGCGTGAACAAGAAGCAGGCGAAGGCGAGCAGTTCACCGGCGGTGAGGGCGGCGGCCCCGGTGACCGCTGCCTTGGCGGCGAGCACCGCCCGGCGCTGGGGCACTGCTGTGAATGTGGTGCGGATCAGGCCGCTGGCGTACTCGGAGGTGAATGTCAGCACGCTCAAGACGGTGACCGGCAGCACGGCGTACTCGCCATAGCCGAGGAAGCTGCTGGTGAGCGGGTTCATCGGGCCGCCGGGCGGCGGCGCCGGGGCGGATGCGATGCTCTGCGCGACGATTGCGGTGACACCGAGCGTCACCACGGCGGCGATCAGCAGGGTCCAGTAGTTCGAGCGAACCGATCGGAGCTTGGTCCACTCGAAGGCGAGCACGTCGCGGGCGCGGGCCAGCCGTGATGGCACGGCCCGGCCCGCAGCGGCGAATTGCGGTGCGGTCATGAGGCGGCCATCCCTTCCGGCGGCGAAGTTCCGGCCCGGTAGTCGGTGCTGCCGCCGGTGAGGTCCAGGTACGCCTGTTCGAGGGAGGCATGCCGTGGCACCAGTTCGTGCACGGCGATCCCATGCCCGGCGGCCAGGTCGCCGATCGCGGGCGCATCCAGGCCGGTCACCGCGAGCCCGCCATCGCCTTGTGGCTGGACGGCCGCCCCACGGGCGGTGAGCAGCCCGGCGAGCTCACCGGCCCTGGGCGAGCGGACCAGCACGTCCCGGCGCGTACCGGACACGAACCGGTCGGTGGGGGTGTCGGCGAGCAGCCTGCCGCGGCCGATGATGATGAGATGATCGGCGGTCAGTGCGATCTCGCCCATCAGATGGCTGGATACCAGGACGGTGCGGCCCTCAGCGGCCATCGACTTGAACAGCTGCCGGAGCCAGCGGACGCCTGCGGCGTCCAGCCCGTTGACCGGCTCATCGAAGATGAGCACTGGGGGGTCGGCGAGCAGTGCCGCGGCGATGCCGAGCCGCTGCTTCATTCCCAGCGAGAACTCCCTGACGCGCCGGCCCGCCACCGCCGCCAGCCCGGTCGCCTCCAGCACCTGCATCGCCCGGCGCCGCCCGATCCCGTTGCTTTGCGCGATGGACAGCAGGTGAAACCAGGCCGTTCGCCCGCCATGCACAGCGGTCGCGTCCAGCAGCGAGCCGACCACGTGCAACGGGCGGATGATCTGCTGGTAGCGGCGGCCCCCGACCAGCGCCCTGCCCGACGTCGGGTCGTCCAGGCCCAAGATCACCCGCATCGTGGTCGTCTTCCCGGCGCCGTTAGGCCCTAAGAACCCGGTCACATGCCCCGGGCGCACGCAGAAGGTCAGGGCGTCCACCGCCGTGACCGGCCCAAAGCGCTTGGTCAGCTCGTTTACCTCGATCACGACCGGGCTGACCGGAACACGCCGGGCAAACAGCGGGCCGCTCGCGGCAATCCCTGCCTCCTCAGCTACGCCGGCCTCCCAGGGCACGCTCGCCGCGGGCCGGGCCTTCCCGAAGATCAGGTAAACAAGGCCACCCCCGGGCACCGAGACACAGATGATCACCGCCCACACCCACTTGGGCAGGTAGCGCACCTGACCTGCCCGGGCCACGTCGACCAGGCACCAAGCAGCAAACGCGACCGCCGCGGCCAGAACCGGTATCACCGCGGCAGAACCCGGCGGCAGGCTCATCAGCCCCCACCATCCTCGCCGCCAGCGATGGCCGTGCACCCGCCACCCCGGCTGGCGGCAGGCCCGCCGCCCGCCGCCCGCAACGCCGCCATTCGCACCTCCCGGCAATGCCCGCACACCGGGCCGACCCCAGCAGCCAGCCGTCGACATATGTAGGCTACATGTGTAGACTGCTGCCGTGAAGCTAACCGGGCCATTGGAACGCGTGCTCAGGGTGATGACTGCCGACCCGGCCGCACAGCACTACGGCTACGACCTGATGAAAGCAGCCAAGCTGCCAAGCGGCACCCTGTATCCGATGCTCGCCCGCCTGCAGCAAGAGGGTTTGGTGGACTCCGAGTGGGAGGCGCAGCGGCAGGACGCTGGCGGGCGGCCGCCCCGCAAGTATTACCGGCTGACTGCCGAAGGCCTTCGCGTGGCCCGCCTCGAGCTTGCCCAGGCCGCCTCCGCCGCTCCGGCGCGACGGGCCGGGCGCGGTGCGACGCGGCCCGCGCCAGGGAGCACGCGATGAGCCGGGCTCCGCGTGTTCAGCGGATCGCCGAGTGGCTCATCCACGCCGCCTGCCGCCGGCTCCCAGCAGACGTGCGCGCCGAGCGGTGCCGGGAATGGGCCGCCGAACTGCCCGCCATCTTGGACGATCAGAGCATCCGCCCGTCGTTCCTGCGCGCGCTGCGAGCGCTCACCTTCTGCGCCGGCATCTCAAGGACAACCAGGAAGCTGAGCCGGTTCGCGCGAGCCGGGTCCCGGCGCAGCAGAAACTCGCAGTGGCGGACCGGCGCCACGCGGACCCGGCCTCCCGACGTGGCGATCCGCACGGTCGTCGGCCTCGCTGTCTGGCTCGTCATTGTGGCCGGCATCGTCACCCTGGGGCGTACGCTTCCTGGCTGGCTGGTCACGCTTGGCCTGCCACTGGCCATCGGCTTTGACGCCTTCTGCCTCGTCGACATAGCCCGGGCCGCGCAGGTGCGCTACCTGCCCAAGTGGGCATGGGCGCTCATCTGCCTGATCCAGACCCCGGGCGGCGGCATCATGTACATGAGCATCGGCCATATCGGCCGGCCACGGCCAGCGCCGCCAGGCGACGCGAAGCCATGATCGAGCTCAACGGGCTCACCAAGCGATCCGGCCCGGTTGCACCCGGACTGCGCCGGGCAAATGAATAACGAAGACCCCATCAGATGCGGCCCTTATTCACCCATAACGATCTTTCGGCATGGGCGGCATGGGTCTGTGCCGCAAGTTCATGAGCCGGGCGCGGAGGCCGAGGCCGATTTCGCGGACGTGTGGGTGCGGCTGGATGGGGAGCCGATCGAGTGCCACCTGTTCACGTTGCGGCTGTCGTACTCGGGCAAGGCGGTGCACCGCGTGTATGCCTCGCAATCGCAGGAGGCGTTCATGCAGGGGCACGCCGAAGCGTTCGCGGTGCTGGCGGGATCCCGGTTCGGCATGTCCGCTACGACAACCTCAAGCCGGCGGTCAAGCAGGTGTGCTTTGGCCGCAGCCGGATCGAGTCGCAGCGATGGGTCGCTTTCCGGTCCCATTACCAGTTCGACGCGTTCTTCTGCATGCCGGGCAAGGACGGCGCGCACGAGAAGGGCAGGGTCGAGCACGAGGGCGGCCGGTTCCGCCGCAGCCACCTGGTCCC
>JASHPR010000439.1 GCA_030038015.1 Streptosporangiaceae bacterium | reverse complement strand
GCGCTGCGGGGCGCGCCGTGGACTCCCGGGACCGCCAGCCCTGCCGTCCCGGCGCCGGGGGCCAGGGCAGCACGTCGCCCGATGCCGAGTCGATCAGGGCGGCGTGGATCGCCGGGCGGTGCGGGCGCAGGTACACCGCGAAGACGATCTCGGCGTCGCTGCCGCCGACGCGGGCGGGGAACACCACGTATCTCCAGCAGAGCTCGCGCCACATGTCGACGGGCACCTCGGCGGTGATCAGCCCGCCGCGCTTGCGCCAGTGCGAGCTCCTGCGCAGGGCGGCCAGTGTCCGGATCGCGGGCACCCTGCGCAGCTCGCAGGGCTCCGAGTAGCCGAGCCGCACCAGGGCCTCACCCACCTCGGGGGAGAGCGCGGCGACCAGGACAAGCTCGACGGCGAAGATCCCCAAGAGCCTGGCCGCGTCGGCGCCGGGGTGCGGCGCGCGGAGCGGGGGCAGGCCGATGGTGGCCACCGCCGCGGCGGCGAAAAACGCCGACCTCGCCAGCGAGCGCCCGCTGACCGGGGACCTGCTCAGGTCGCCGAAACAGCCGCAGCCAGCCTCGGGATGGCTGGCCCGCAGCTCGATGAGGGCGCAGGTTGCCACCAGGAACAGCAGCGACGTCACCAGGCGTGTGGCGGTCGCGAGCCCGCCCCGGCCCAGCCCTCCCGCGGTCACGATGAGAGCAGTGCCGCAGGCGAACTCCGCGGCACACACCGCGAGCGCGACCGGGCGCCGCAGGCGCACGGGGAACAGCGCGGTGGGGCCGAGCCCGGCATCTACGGACCCTACCCGCAGCACCCGGGCGGCCTTGGCCGCGCACCCGCCAAGCAGCATGGCCGACAGCAGCGGGACCTGTGCCTCCCTGATCTCGGTCAGCGCGTGGGGCAGCATCGTCAGCGGCCGATCGTGATCGTCGCGTTGAAGCAGCCCCGGTCGAGCTCGCCGCCGAGCGAGATGAAGCTGGCCTGGGTCAGGTCGGCAACCCGCCCCCGCGGCGAGGTGCCGCAGGTCAGGCACCGGTCGTTGAACAGCCTGGCGATGGCCGCGCACCCGGTGACCGGCAGCGTGCACGAGGCTCCCGTGCAGTCGTTGCGGATCTGCAGCACGCTGCCGACGGCGAGGTACGGCATGCGCGCGAAACGCGGCGCGGGCCCGCCGCCCACCGGGTCCTCCGCGCACCCGGCCGCCGGGTCGAGTGCCGGGTACGACACGCCAAGCAGCCCCGGCGGCTCGTCGAAAGGCTCGTGCCAGGTTGCCGAGCCGCTGATGGCCGCCGGCACGCGGCCGGTCACCATCGCCGGCGGGGGCAACCGGTTCGCTGGGTAAGCCGGCTGGGACGTCGCCGGTATCCGTGCCTCAAGCTCCCCGGGCCGCCGGAGCCCGATGACGTCGATGAGGTACCCGGGCTCGAGGCTGGGGAAGCGGACCTGGATCCGGCCGAACGAGCCGGCCGGGATCGTCACTAACTGCCGCGGCTTGGTCCGGCCTTCGTCGACGAGCAGGCTGTCGGCGTCACGTTCAAGGATGATCCCGGTGACCCGGCCGATGTTGGCCCAGATCCGGTCGGCCACGCTGCGCTGCGAGCGATGCAGCCGGACAACGGCCCGGTCCCCTGGCTGAACCCCCGACGGGTCCAGGGGGCCGCCGCGCCAGGCTGTCGCCGCGGAGGTGAGCGTGATCCGCGTCTCGCTGGCGCCGTTGCCGATCACGAGAACGTGCGGGCTTACATCGTGGACGGTGCCCGTGACGGCCCGGGGCAGCTCTCCAGGTGCTGGGAAGCCCGCAGCGGCGGGGTCACCCCGCCCGTCCAGGGGGCCTCCCGGTGCCGGGAAGATGGCGGCCTTCAGCCTCCGCCGCCGCGATGTGCGCACGGCGGTGGCGTTGCCCGCGCAGCGGTCGCAACACCGAAAGTCCCGGTGGACGTCCAGCATCGGCCCTCCCTGCCGGGCCTGCGGCCCGGCCCCATGCCGCCCGCCGGGCAGACGGCCCGGACGGCGTCCTGCCTGCCGGGCTGCCAGCCCGGCGTCACCCCTCCCCTTGGCGATGAGCCCAGACTAGTGAACATGCTTACCTGGCACGGCCCGCGTCAAGCGGTTCGCGCCTTTTCCTGCCAATGAGATACGCGTAAGTCTCCCCGGCGTGACATGCACAGATGTCACGCGGTCTATTCAACTAGGCCACTCGCCACTACGCCAGGTAGCCATAGGATTACGCTCCTCGCTGGGTACCGTTAGTGTGTGAGCGTCGGGGGCGATCACTTGGTTGCGGAAGCGCGCGCGGGTTCGGCCGCCGCAACAACGCCGGGCCGGGCACGTGGCCAGGGGGGCGGCGCCGCCGACGGCGGGCGGAACGCTGGCCGGGGGCCGGTGCCGGCCCAGCGGCCGACCGGGCGTGAGTTCGACGATCCCGGCTTCCGCGAGTACGTGACGGCGCGCAGCGGGTCCCTGCTGCGAACGGCGTACCTGCTGACCGGGAACCGCGCCGACGCCGAGGACCTGGTGCAGGCCGCTCTCGCCAAGACCTACCTGGCCTGGGACCGGATCGAGGACCGGAGCGCGCTGGACGGGTATGTCCGCCGGGCCATGGTCAACACCCACATCTCCTGGTGGCGGCGCCGCAGGGTGGAGGAGTACCCGACCGACGAGATCCCCGACCAGGCGGTTGCCGATCACTCGGGCACCAGCGACCTGGCTGACTCGCTGCGGCGCGCCGTCGACCGGCTGCCGCAGCGCATGCGCGCGGCCGTGGTGCTCCGTTACTTCGAGGACATGACCGAGGCGGAGGTTGCCGACGCCCTGGGGGTGAGCCTCGGCACCGTCAAGAGCACGGTTTCCCGTGCCGTCGCCAAGCTGCGGATCGATGCTGAGCTTCAGGCCCGCTGAGCCTTCACCGAGCTGGGGTTACCTGGGGCAGCGGAAAGGCCGCAGCGCAGGCAGCGGGAGTGACGTTTCGCCGCGAGCGTGGCACTATCCACCCCAGGGCATTCAGCTCCCCAGGGCAGTAACCGGGCAGGGGCACCGCAGGAGGTCGCCATGCAGAGCACGATGATGGACGTTCAGCTGACGGTCAGCCAGCTGATGCGTTATGGCACGTCGTCCTACGCCGACCGCGAGGTTGTGACCTGCACGTCATCCGGCACCCGGCGGCAGACCTACGGCGTGACCGGCGCCCGGGCGGCCCGCCTGGCGAACGCGCTGCGCAGCCTGGGCGTGGACGGTGACCAGCGCGTCGCCACCCTGATGTGGAACAACGCCGAGCACCTCGAGGCCTACCTGGCGATCCCGTCCATGGGCGCGGTGCTGCACACGCTGAACCTGCGGCTCGACCCGCATGTGATCGGCTACATCGCCACGCACGCCGAGGACGACGCGGTGATCGTGGACGCCACCCTGGTCCCCCTGCTGGCCCAGGTCCTGCCGCACGCCCCCACGATCCGCCACATCCTGGTGACGAGTCCGGAAGCGGGAACGACTGGCACGGCCGAATCCGAGCTCGCGGGGAACGGCCGCCAGGTGCACTCCTACGAGGACCTGCTCGCCGCGCAGCGCGACTCGTTCCGCTGGCCCGACCTGGACGAGCGGTCCGCGGCGGCCATGTGCTACACCAGCGGAACCACGGGGCACCCCAAGGGCGTCGTCTACAGCCACCGCTCCGCCTACCTGCACTCGATGGGCGTCTGCCTGGGCAACACGCTCGCGATGTCGGAGCAGGACAGGGTGCTTCCCGTGGTGCCGATGTTCCACGCGAACGCCTGGGGCCTGCCGTACGCCGCGGTGATGACCGGCGCCGACCTGATCATGCCGGACCGGTTCCTGCAGCCCGAGCCGCTGGTCCGGCTCATCGAGGGGGAACGGCCGACGCTGGCCGGCGCCGTGCCGACGATCTGGAACATGCTCCTGGCGCACGTGCGCGCGCACGGGGGCGATCTCTCCTCGCTGCGGCTGGTGGCGTGCGGCGGCTCCGCGGTGCCCCACGCGCTGCAGGAGGCGTACGAGAAGGAACTGGGGGTCCGGATCGTTCAGGCCTGGGGGATGACGGAGACCTCACCGATCGGCAGCGTCGCGCACCCGCCCGCGGGAACCCCCGAGGCCGAGTCGTGGCGCTACCGCGACACGGCGGGCCGGCTCCTGTGCGCCGTGGAGGGCAGGCTGGTCGGGCCGGACGGCACGGTGCTGCCGCATGACGGCAAGGCGGTCGGCGAGGTCGAGGTCCGCGGCCCGTGGGTGACCGGCACCTACTACAAGGACGACGACCCGGCCAAGTTCCGGGACGGCTGGCTGCGCACCGGCGACGTCGGGACCATCGACAGGCTCGGCTTCGTGACGCTCACCGACCGGGCCAAGGACGTGATCAAGTCGGGCGGCGAGTGGATCTCGTCGATGGAACTGGAGAACGCGCTGATGGCCCACCCGAAGGTGGCGGAGGCCGCGGTGATCGGGATTCCCGACGACACGTGGGGCGAGCGCCCGCTGGCGACCGTGGTAGTGAAGAAGGACGAATCGGTCACCGCCGCCGAGCTGCGGGACTTCCTGGCCGGGCAGGTGCCCCGGTGGCAGCTGCCCGAGCGCTGGTCGTTCATTGCCGAGGTGCCGAAGACCAGCGTCGGCAAGTTCGCCAAGACCAGGATCCGCGAGGCCTACGCCAACGGTGACTACGAGGTGATCGACGTCCGCTGAGGCCGGGCGCGGCGCTCAGGCCCGAAACGCGGCGGGCCGTAACGGGCGCGGCGGGCGGTCACGGGCGCTCACCGCGGTGACCAGCGGCGTCGCGCCTGGTGCGGTGACCGGCGGCGTTGCCGGCCACCGGCCGCCATGCGGCGCCGCCCGGGTACGCGATCTGCTTTGCCGACCCTCGGCCAGTACCGGTACCCTAGGCCCGACCCCGCTGGGTCATTGGGAGGCTTCGCCTAGTCCGGTCTATGGCGCCGCACTGCTAATGCGGTTTGGGTTCGCGCCCATCCGGGGTTCAAATCCCCGAGCCTCCGCTCGTGAACAGGCACTTTGCCGGCCAGGCAAGGTGCCTGTCCCCATGTCAGTGATCATTACGGCCCCCGTCTGGCACAGTCTTGGCACACTGAGCGACAGGAGTGCCAGCGAGGATGCGATCGATCGTCGAGCGGCCAATGCCGGTGAGCCGGTGCACCCGGTGCTTGCTGAGGCCGGCGGCGACGGCAGCGCGCACGCGAGTGTCGCGGTCACGGGTCACGGTGACCCACTCAATGAGCCGCTGCTCGGCATCCTCAGGAGCCATGTCCCGCACGCTACGTGTCCCACATGAGACGGTCAAAGGGTTTTATCGGCAGGCTTGCGCGACGCCCGGGGCACGTAGGCGGCGAGAGCCTCGGCCGCGGATTCGGCCAGTTCCTCGGCGACTTCGGTGTACACGTCCATCGTGAACGCGACGGTGCTGTGACCCAGGATCTCGCTGACGACCTTGGGGGGCTGACCGGCCGCTAGGAGCATGGTGGCGGCGCCGTGCCGCAGACCGTGAAGGGTGATCGGCGGAAGCCCGGCCCGCGCAGCGAGCGTGTCGAAGCGGACGCTGATCCAGGCAGGCCGGAGCGGTGTGCCGTCCTCCCGGGTGAACACCCGGCCTGAATCCGTCCACTCGGCGCCCCACGCGAGCCGCTCCGTCAGCTGAGTCTTCCGCCAAGTCTTCAGCGATTCTGCCCTCGCCTTGTCCAGGGTGATGATCCGCTCGGAGTCCTCGGACTTGGTGTCGTCGAGAACGTCATCGACCTGGGCCTGCCGGACATGCACGCGGCGGGTCGCGAGGTCGACGTCGGCCCAGTCCAGCCCGGCGAGCTCGGACCGGCGCAACCCGGTGTACGCGGCGAGCTCGAACAGCACATACAGCCGCTCGGCCTGGATCGAGTCGAGGAACGCTCCGCAATGCTGGCGGGACCAGACCATCACCGGGCCGGGATCTCGCCGGTCTCGCGCCACCGGTCGACGCGGGCCGCGGTCCACAGCAGCGGCTTGCGGCGCCGTGCCTTCCCGGCCTTCACGTTCGCCGCCGGGTTGAACGGCAGCGTGTGGGGTACCAGGCCGCCCAGAGCCGAGCTGGCGACGGCCAGGATGCGGCGGATCCGGGCATCGGTCAGGGGCCGGGTGGAGATCCGCTTGCCGTCACGGGTAGCCCGCGCGGCCAAGAGACGACGTAGCAAGTCAGACAGGTCACCATCAGCCGCAGGCGTGTTGATCTTCCGCATCGCGGCCGCGAGATCACGGAAGTGGTGGTCCCGGAGGTCGGCCAGGCGCAGGTGGCCAAGGCCGGGCTTGAAGTACAGCTCGATCGCCTCGCGGTAACTGGCCAGGGTCGACGGCTTGATATCGTCCTCGGACTCCCACCAGCGCAGCCGCCGGTCCAGGTAATCAGCGAACTTGGTCCGCCGGTCGTCAGCGAGCCGCCCGGCCTGGATGTCGCCCATCGCGGTGACGTAGTTCTCGCGGCATTCTTTCGCAGTGCGGCCGTAGACACGCAGCTGGCGGCGCTTCCCGCCTGGGCCTGGCGGCGCCGAGTACCGCATCCACCAACGGCCGTCAGGGAGCTGCCTCGGCTCGGGGAGCTTCACAGCGCCACCGCCAGCGGACCGGGAAGACGCTGGCAGGGCCAGCAGAGTAACCGCGTGCCTGATTTGGCCGGGACATGGGGCGCACCAGGTCGTTCGGGCCTCCTCGCGTGCTGGGAGTCCCGCAAAGTGCGCCACGCACAACGTTGTAGCAGGTCCCGCTGACAAACTCAGGCCGTCATGGCCCGGCAGATTCCCGGCGGCGGGCGTCACGGAGCGTAGGTGTTCACCGGAGACCGCTAGGGACGTTCGGAACATAACGCCGAATCGGGAGCGACCGTGATTTCCGCGACTTGTGCGGCATGGTGAGCGCAGAGCAACCGGTTCTGGACGCAGAGATTGTCAGATCCGAGCGTTCATCGAGGCCCTCTGACGACCGTTGGCCTGGATGCTGTGGTGGGCACGACGAGACCAGGCAGTAGGTCGCGGGAATCCTGTGCCTCCTAGGATTGTGCCTATGCATGCGGTGGTGGCTCTTGCGCTGCCGACTGTGGAGGCCTTCGACCTGGCGATCCCGGCTCAGGTCTTCGCCGATCCGGGCCTGCCCAAGCGCTATGAGTTCACCGTCTGTGCACCGGCGGCCGGGCTTGTCCGGTCAACCGCGGGCTTCGCCGTGCAGGCTGAGCTGGGCCTAGACGCGCTGGCCGAGGCAGACACGGTGGTGGTGCCGGGCTACCTGCCGCTCGATGATCCCGGTGAACTGGTGTGCTCGGCACTGCGCCAGGCCGCCGCGCGCGGCGCCCGGATGGTCTCGGTGTGCACCGGTGCTTTCGCCCTGGCCGCAGCGGGCCTGCTCGATGACCGCCGGGCGACCACGCACTGGCAGTACGCAGGTGATCTCGCGGCCCGCCACCCGGCGGTGAAAGTCGACCCGGACGTGCTGTGGGTGGACGAGGGGACGGTGCTGACTAGTGCCGGCCTGGCCGCCGGGATCGACCTGTGCGTGCAGCTGGTGCGCGCCGATTACGGCAGCGAGGCCGCCACCAGCGTGGCCCGGCGGATGGTCGTGGCACCGCACCGCGACGGCGGGCAGGCGCAGTGGCTCGAGCGTCCGTTGCCTGCGCCGGGTGAAGGCCTTGCGCCCACCTGCCAGTGGGCGCTGGAGCACCTGGCCGATTCGCTGACCGTCGCCGATCTGGGCCGGCACGCTGGGTGGGCGCCGCGCACGCTTGCCCGGCATTTCGCCGAGCAGACTGGAATGACCCCGTTGCGGTGGCTCGCGGCCGCCAGGATCCGCGAGGCCAGGCGGCTCCTGGAGGCTACTGACCTGCCCGTCGAGGTAATCGCCGCGCGCTGCGGCCTGGGCACTGCTGCCAACCTGCGTCTGCACCTGGCCCGCGACGCCGGCGCCACGCCCACCGCCTACCGGGCTGCCTACCGGGGTCATCCGCCAGGCGCTCGCGAGGCAAGATCCTGACGACATCCGGCAGTCCTGCCACTGGCCGCCGCCCCGCCCGCGTTTGACCATAGGACGAGTGCACCGGTGGCGAACGCAGCCCGAACCCGGTGCAAGCACACCCGTGGCCGCCGGCGCGCTCCGGGCACCAGGCGGTCCTTGGCCCCGGAAGGCTCAGCCGTGTCGAACATCGCCCCGCTTCTAGCCTGACCCCGCGTCCTGGACCGCCCGCGCCCGCCCCGCCGGCCGGGTGGCCCGCGCGGACCATCCCGATTGCGTGACGACGGCTCACCCAGCCGGGCGCCAGGCTGCTGACGACGGATCGCTGCGGAAGAAGGAGCCTCCAATGACGGTCAGCGAGGACGAATCAGGCACTGTGTTGAGGCAGGAGAGTCACCAGGACCAGCGGGGCCGCATCACGGTCAGAGGGTTGACCCGCCCGGCCGTTGGGCTGGCCGCAGTGGTGCTGTTCCAGCTGCTGTTCGCCAGCGTGTTCGCCGGCGTGCTGCACCACCCGGTGCTGCACCACGCCCCGGTCGCGGTCGTGGGCCGCCCGCCGCTGGCGCAGGTGGTCAACAGCCACGGCGGCGGGACTATCCGGCTGGTCGCCGAGCCAACCGCCGGCGCCGCCCAGGCAGCGATCCGCGGCGGGCAGGCTAACGCGGCGATCATCGCCGGCCGCCACGCCCAGACCCTGTTGATCCAGACGGCCGCCAGCCCTGGAACCGCGACTGTCCTTACCAAGGAGTTCACCACCGCCGCGACGGCCCTCAAGACGCCGCTGCAGGTCCGTGACCTGGCCCCGCTGCCCGCCTCGGACTCCACCGGCATCTCAGCGTTCTTCCTAGTCATCGCGTGGATGCTCGGCGGGTACGTCGGCGCCACCACGCTGGGCATGATGCTGGGCGGGGTGCGCAGCCCCAGCCTGCGGCACGCCGCGACGCGGCTGGGCCTGCTGGCCGGCTACGCCGCCATCTCGGGGTTTCTCGGCGCGCTGCTCATCGGCCCGGCGATGGGCGTGGTGCCCGGATACAACCTCGCCCTGGCCGGCGTAGGCATGCTGCTCGTGTTCGCCGCCGCCGCGGCGACCGCCGGCCTGCAGGCCACCCTGGGCATGCCCGGCACGCTGATCGCCATCATCGGCATGGTCGTGTTCGGCGACCCGACTTCCGGCACGTCCATCGCCACCGCGCTGCTGGCCCGCCCCTGGAACGTGATCGGCCAAGGGCTGCCCCCCAGCGCCGGGCTCAGTGCCGCCCGCAGCGTCACCTACCTTGGCGGCATCAACCTCACCGGCCCGCTGACCGTCCTCGGCACCTACGCAGCCGCCGGCACCCTGCTCACGCTCGCCGCCGCAGCATGGCGGCATCACCGTCCCGCCTCCCCCACAACCCAGCCCCAGTCAGCATGACACCCATCGCTGCCACCGGACGCATCCGGCCATCTGGCTTGCCGGGCTGCAGCATGAGCGTCGCGCAGCAGGTCTTCGAACCGGTCCAGGTCCAGCTCGCCGACTTCCACCCCGATCAGATAACCGGCCGGCTGGATGGGCGCCAGCACCCAGGCAGGCCTGTTCCAGGCCGTGCGCGAATACAGCACCGGCGACGTCTCGCCCCTGATCACCCAGGATGTCCTGCTGATGGCAGGCATCCAAGATCACTACTTCCCGTTCCCGATGCTCGGCGATCAGCTGCTGACGGTGACCGCCGCGCGATCGGTCACCGCCCGGGCCTTCACCGAAGCCGAGCAGGCCCAGACGGCACGGCATAAGCACGACACGAGCACGGGGAACCCGGCTTTCGTGAAGAAAGGACACTGGCAGATGCACGTCAACGGCAGGCACCTCGCCGTCGAGAGCGCCGGCACAGGACCTGCGGTGGTATTCCTGCACGGCATCGGCGGGACATCCAACGTCTACCAGGTACAGGCGGACCCGCTGTCATCCGCTTACCAGGTCATCCGGCCCGATTTCGCCGGCGCCGGCCGGTCGCCCGCCGGCGGCGAGATCAGCATCGGCTCGCACGCGGCCGACATCGCGGCTGTCCTGGACGCCCTCGGCGCCGGCCCGGCCGTCATCGTCGGGCACTCGATGGGCACCCTGGTCGCCCGGGCGCTGGCCGCCCGTCACCCGGCTAAGATCGCCGGCCTGGCGCTGCTCGGCCCGGTGCAGCCGCCGGACGCCGCCGGGCGCGAGGCGATCCTGGCCCGCGCGGCCCGTCGATCCTCGCCTGCCGCTCCTGCTCGTCGCGGGCCGCGATGACACGCTCAGCCCGCCTTCGGTTAGCGAGCAAATCGCCGGCGCTCACGGGAGTGCCGACGTCCGGGTCATCGACGGCATCGGCCACCAGATCCCGATTGAGGACGCCCGCCGGACCACTCAGATCCTTACCGCGTTCATCTCCGCCTGCTTCGCCCAGGCGAGCCCGACAGGACAGCCATCGCAATGAGCACCACCAGTACTGACCCGCAGAATAAACCTCGCCACGGCGCGCTGCCGGTGGCGGCATGCGGCGAACGCCGCCCCGGACCTGGCTCTTCCGGCCAAGAGACCCCGCGGCGACCCAGCCCCCTCCGGCCTCCCGGATGGCCACGCCGTTAATAGTGCTGCTCGCAGTCGCTGGCGGCGCCGCGGTCAGCAACCTGTACTACGCGCAGCCGCTGCTGGACGTCATCGCCCGCAGCCTGCATGTCGGCCAGACGGCCCGCGCCCGGCGAAGTGGCCTGGCACCGCAACGCGATCGCCGCCGCCCAGGCCGGCGTTTCCCTGCTCCGGCGACATTTCCCCAGGGGACGATCACCGGCTACCGGGCCTCGCCCGGCTGGGACCCGGTCACCGGCCCGAGTTGCCGTGCTGTCCCGGAGCATGCTACGTCGTCTGGTTCAGGCCCGCATTTCAGCGTGCTTCTTCCAGGGCGGTCGTGAGGTTTTCGGGCACCCACACCTCAGGTAAGTAGCAAATGAGGGATATCGCCCCCGAACGTGTCTTCGCCCGCGACGGCCGAGCGCCTCGGCGGCCAGGCGCGTGACCTGGGACTTGCTTCCCCGACCGCTCACTTCCTGGCCGTCGCGTCTACGACGGTGGTCACCAGGCCCGTGCCGATGTCGTAGACGTGTCCGGAAACGTGGACATTCTGCGGGATCTCCTCGGCCCACAGCACCCTGTTGACGTCGGTTTGCACGGTGCGAGCCGGGTCCAGGACGGGCGTGTCGGCTAGGGTCCGCTCGTCCGCGCTGATGCGCTGCGCAAATCCGTGGCGCAGTTCGTCGTCGGCGAGCAGGGTCGAGCCGCAGTCGGTGTGGTGGATGATCGCGACCTCGAAGTACGGGCCTTCCGGGGCCTTGCTGTCGACCAGGTAGCCGGCGTAGGCGATGTCGCGGATGATGGCCGGGGTGATACGGCCGCCGATGTTGCGCTGTACGAGGGCCTCGCCGAGCCTGATGCCGAGGATCTGTGCCGGGTCGACCCGGCAGTCGATGCAGGTGACGATGTACAGGTTAAGGTTCGGGATGAACGGGAGGCGGGGCATGCCCTGGCGCGTGCCGGGATCGCTGGCAAAGGCCCGGTTGCGGTCTAGAAGCGGAGCGATGTTCGACATGGCTGAGCCTTCCGGGGTCAAGGACCGCCTGGTGCCCGGAGCGCGCCGGCGGCCACGGGTGTGCTTGCACCGGGTTCGGGCTGCGTTCGCCACCGGTGCACTCGTCCTATGGTCAAACGCGGGCGGGGCGGCGGCCAGTGGCAGGACTGCCGGATGTCGTCAGGATCCTGCCTCGCGAGCGCCTGGCGGGTGACCCCGGTAGGCAGCCCGGTAGGCGGTGGGCGTGGCGCCGGCGTCGCGGGCCAGGTGCAGGCGCAGGTTGGCACGCCAGCCCCGTCGCCCGTTTGCCATTAGCCGATCTCCGGTGACGTGTGCCGTGCCACAAACCCGCGTGTTAGCCCGGCCTGCTGCGCTGTCCTTGGCGCTCGTGCTCAATCACCGGCGGGACGACCGCCGTCATCAGCGCGCTCGCCACGCCGCCAACCCGGCGAAACAACCGGATATGGGCGTCCGCGACGCTGGGCGGTTCCCAACTGATCGGATCCCAGGCGCCTGTGTCCCCGTCGACCTTCACGGTGACCGGCTCCCCGGTGGCCGGGTCGGCCGATTCGATCACGACCGGAAGGCCGGTCATCGCCGATACGCCCAGGGCGTCGATCGCGCACATGGCGAACACGGTCGCGTGGCCTGATATCTGCACCCGGTGCGCGGTTGGCAGCGCGGAGAACGGGTAGGCCGCGGTGATCTGGCCGACCGGATCGAGGCACACGAAGTCGCCGTCTGCCAGCTCGGCCAGCACGTCTGCCACGTCGAACGGCGCAGCGTGCGTGGCCAGGCTGGAGATGCCGGGCGCAGCCCCGGTTTGGACGAACGATCGCAGCACGGCCTGATGCACTGCCCGCCGGCCACGTCCGGCGGGCGCGACCCGGCCCCGGCCGCCGCGTCCTGGCGAGCCCAGCCAGGCCGGGTCCTTCAGCCCGGCAGCGCGGCCAGGGCCTGATCGATCACCTGCCGCAGCTGGCTGGCTGATGGCGCACCAGACGGCCGGCCGTCGTCATCGCGGTACAGCCGGCATGACATGCTCGGCGGCTGCCCCGGCCCGGCGAACGGGTCAGCCCCGTCGATCAGCACCGTGGGCGAGCCGTGCATGCCCCACCGTGCCGCCTCGCTCTCCTCCGAGATCACTTCGTGTGACACCGAGACACCCGCCCGGCCATCCAGGACGTCCGCGAGCCGGTCTTCCAGCACAGACGCGTTCGGGCAGTCCGGCACGGCCAGCACCGTCAGATGCATGCAGCCGGCTCCCTTCGGCTAGCTACCAGGGCAGGTGCCAAGGCGCCGCAGAGGACTCCCCGGCAGCCCGCCACATTCGCCAGCGCAGAACGACCAGCTCCGGGGCACCAGAGCCCCACCTTCAGCCCTATCCTGTCACGCCAGAACGGCGGGACTGCGCGCACAGCCCGAGTCCAGAGCCGATCATGCACCGTCAGCGGGAATACCCGGACATGTCATGCCGAGCGCCGATTCCGTACGCGTGGCACCGGCGCGGCCGAGTGCGGCGGGAGCGCGCCGATGATCCGGATCTGTTCCCTCTTGGTGATGATGGCAGCGGTGGCGGAGGGGTAGCGGGCGTCCGCGCTCAGGCTCCTTGGCGTGCGCCGGGGAGCGCGATCGGTGCGCGGCGCGGACCGGCACCGCTGCGGGACCAGTTATGACTGGTTTGTCAGCGCGAGCGGGGAGGGAGGTGTTCGCCGCATGGCGGTCATCCCGCTGGCTCGGCGGGTGTGACGGCACCGCGTGGAGCACCGTCAGGCTCCGGGTTCGGCGGTCGGCTGGCGGGTCGCTCGCCGCTGGGCCGGCGCTTGTCAGCTCTGGCCCGGCGGCCGGGACGTCCACGCGCGGGTTACCTGCCTGAGGCGGGCGGACATTGTTCTCTTCGACACGGGCGGCGGCGCAGGGGTAGCGGCCTCAGCGCGGTACCCGTCGAGGGCGAACGCGACGAATCGCTCGGCGGCCGCCGGTGCGGTGGGCCCGGCGTAGCGGGTGATGCCGGCGACTGCCATGTAGAGCAGGATGAGGTCCTCGGATGAGAAATCTGCGCGCAGCTTCCCGCTGGCTTGTGCCCGGGCGACGAGTTCGGTGAAGCCCTTATAGCCGCGGGCCTGCAGGGCGCGCAGCTCCTGGCTTGGGTGGCCGATCGCCAGCAGGTCGGCCATCGCGCGATCGGCGGCCTGGGAACTGGCGGTCGTGCGCACGTAGCTGGTGAATCCGCGCCAGGGATCTTCGTCCTGCAGCGCGCGTTCGACCGCGGCGACGTTCTCGGCCACCCGCTCGAGGAAAACGGCAGTGACGAGGTCCTCGCGCGTGGCGAAGTGACGGTAGAGCGTGCCGCTTCCGACGCCGGCGCGTTTGGCGATCTCGTCCATCGGGACGTCCAGGCCGCGCTCGGCGAACAGGGCGCGGGCTGTCGCGACGAGCGTGTCGCGGTTGCGCCGCGCGTCGGCGCGCAGGCGCAGCGGGCTGGTTCGGCTCATCTCCCGCGTAACGCTAGCACGAGATAAGCGGGGATAGCTCTCCGGTTCTGTGATATCGTAGCGTTGACGTAACCGGAGACTGATCCCCGCTTCTAGCGGCCCATGGCATCTGGGCCCCGAGCAGAAGGAGGTTCGTTGTGAGAGCTATCGCTGTCGATTCGCTCGGCGCCGACCCTGACCTGCGAGACGATCTGCCGGAGCCCGGGTACGGTCCGGGCGATGTCGTGGTGGGTGTCCGGGCCTCCTCGATCAATCCGGTCGACCTGTCCATCGTCAGCGGAATGCTGCGGATGGTCGCCGAGTACGAGTTCCCCGTCGTGCTGGGGCGCGACTTCGCCGGCACCGTCGAGACGGCCGGCGATCAGGTTGCGGGGTTCGAGCCTGGCGACCTTGTGTACGGCTACATACCTCCGTGGGGCCCGGCGGTGCATGCGGGCAGCTGGGCGGAGCGCATCGTTCTGCCCGCAGGGCAGTTCGCCGCCCGTGTGCCTGCCGGTATCGCGCTCGAGGTGGCCGGTGCGGCGCCGTTGGTCACGATCACCGCGATCGAGGCGGTCGACGCTGTCAGGCTGAGCCCGGGACAGACAGTGCTGGTGGTCGGGGCGACCGGCGGAGTCGGCAGCGTGGCCGTGCAGCTCGCGGCCAGCGCGGGGGCGACCGTGATCGGCCCCGCCCGCCCGGGAGATGAGGCGTACCTGCGCGACCTCGGCGTGAGCCGGGTCATCGACCGCGACGGCGACCTCGCTGAGAGCCTGCGCGGTGTCGACGTCGACGCGCTCATTGACCTGGTGTCCTACACACCGGATGAGTTCGACGCTCATGCCGCGCTCATCAAGCCCGGCGGACGTGCAGCCTCAGCCCTGCGAGCAGCGGGCGAGGGACCCGGCCGGATCAACGTTTCGGCGGCGCCCACTGCCGAGAGCCTCCAGCGCGTCAGCGCCTTGCTCACCGAAGGCACCGTCCGCATCCCGATCCAGCAGACCCACAAGCTGGACGACCTGGCGGGCGTGCTCGGGGAGTTCAGCGCGAGCCACAAGCAGGGCAAGCACGCCGTGACGCTGGACTAGCGATGACAGGCGGCGACGAGATTGGCCTTCGTCCGCACGGCGGCGGGGAACCAGCCGAGGACAGCATGAATGTCGTCATGACCGGCGGCACCTCTGGCCTGGGCCGCTTCGCTGCGCAGCGCATCGCCGCCGTGCCGGACACGCGCTTGCTTCTGGGCGCCCGCAACCCGGGCGCCGGGCCGGCAGGGACGCTGCCGCTGGATCTGGCGCGCCTGGCCAGTGTCAGGCAGTTCGCCCAGAAGGTCGAGGCATCACTGGCCGGCAGGGCGATCGATGTCCTCGCGCTGAACGCCGGGACCCAGTTCGGTAACCTCGGCAACCGGACCGAGGACGGCTTCGAGACGGCGTTTGCTGTCAACCACCTGGCCCACTACCTGCTGCTCCGGCTGCTTCTCCCCCGGCTCGCCGAAGGCGCCGCCGTCGTCATCACGACCAGCGACACCCATGACCCCCGCGTGAACCCGCTGGCTCCCAGGCATCTTGATCCCGAGCGGCTCGCTCACCCGGCGCCCGGCAGAAGCGGGTTCCGCGATGGCTTCCGCGCCTACGCGGCATCCAAGCTGTGCAACTTGCTCACCGCGCGCGCCCTCGCGAGATCAGCCGACGCCGCTCAGCACCAGTGGCGCGTCATCGCCTACAACCCGGGCTTCACCCCGGGAACCTCCCTGAACCAGGACTGGCCCAGCTGGGCACGGCCGGTGATCGCCATCTCGGCCGCCCTGCGCCCGGTACTGCGCCTGGCCACCCCCGAGCAGGCCGGCGGCGCCCTCGCCGACCTGGCCACCGGCCGGGTAGTCCCGCCCCCGCACCGCGTCTACGCCTCACTGGTCAGACGCCGCCTCACCTGGCCAGACCCCTCTGACCTTGCCCGGCGCGATGATGTCATGCACGACCTGTGGCAGCAGAGCGCCCGCATGGTGGGGCTTCCCGAGGCACCATGAGGCGACCAACAGACACGATGGACCTGCTTGACTTGATCCAAGGCGCTCATCCCGAGCCGTGCACCGGCAACGGGGAACGATTCGCCGCCGAGCGACACCGCCGCCGGCTCCTTCATTGCGAGTGGCCGGGCGCGACGGGTGCGGGCTCGCGTGCGCCGAGGTTGCCGGGCAGGACGAGAGCGTCGTGCCCGGCGGTTCCTGGCTCGGCGTGGCAGGTGATCAGCTGCTGTCCGCGGGTGCCGGCGACCTGCATGATCTGGTAGCCGTGAGTAAGGTTCCCGACGTCGGGGTGGTGGAAGCTCATGCGGCCGCAGGAGTGGTCGCGAACGTCGTCGCGTTCCCGCAGCCGGGCCAAGTCCGGGCTCTTGACCAGCAGTTCGCCGACGACGGCGGCACGGTCGGGCGCGTCCGGGCCGGTCGCGGCGAGCGCGCGCAGGTAGCCGGCGCAGCCGCGTGATGTCACGGATTAAGGAGCGTTTGAGTGAGCACACAGGTTCTCGTAGTGATCGGCTCTGGCGGCATCGGCCAGGCGATCGCCCGGCGCCAGGGCGCCGGCAAGACGGTCATGCTGGCGGACCTGAGCACGGGCACCCTCGCCGCGGCAGGAAAGGCGGTGCAGGCAGACGGCCACGTCGTCACGACCCGTCAGGTGGACGTCTCGTCACGGGAGTCGGTGCATGACCTGGCGCGGGCCGCAGCCGAGCTGGGCGATGTCGTGCAAGTGATCAACACGGCCGGGTTGTCCCCGGTACAAGCCTCGCCGACGGCGATACTGGCGGTTGACCTGGTCGGGACTGCGCTGGTGCTGGAGGAATTCGGTCAGGTCATCGCTCCCGGCGGAGGCGGGGTGGTGATCTCCAGCATGGCCGGGCATATGCAGCCACCGCTCGACTCCGATTCTGAGCACGCCCTCGCCCACACCCCGGCCACCGAGCTGCTGGCACTGCCGATCCTGGCCCCCCGGGCCGTGCCAAACTCCGGCGCGGCCTATGCCCTGGCCAAACGCGCCAACCACCTGCGCGTGCAGGCCGCCGCTGTCACCTGGGGCGACCGCGGCGCCCGGGTCAACTCCATCAGCCCCGGCATCATCCTCACACCGCTGGCCCAGGAGGAAATGACCGGGCCAGGCGCCGAGGGATACCAGAAGATGATCGAGACATCCGCGGCAGGCCGCGTGGGAACAACCGACGAGGTCGCCACTGCCGCCTCCTACCTCCTGGGACCGGACGCCGGTTTCATCACGGGCGCCGACCTGCTCATCGACGGCGGCGTCATCGCCGCGCTGCGCGCTGGCCGCCTGCAGATCCAGTTCCGTTAGTCTCCGGAAGGAGCCTCACCATGAAGCACGTCAAGCTCGGCACCCTCGACGTCGGCCGCATCGGCCTGGGCGCGATGGGCATGTCCGCCGCCTACACCGGCGCTGGCAGCGACGACGCCGGGTCGATCCGCACCATCCACCGCGCCATCGACCTGGGCGTCACGCTCATCGACACCGCCGAGGTCTACGGCCCCTACACCAACGAAGAACTCGTCGGCCGGGCCGTCAAGGACCGCCGTGACCAGGTCGTGCTCGCCACCAAGTTCGGGTTCATGTCCCACACCGGCCGGCCCCAG
>JASHPR010000438.1 GCA_030038015.1 Streptosporangiaceae bacterium | reverse complement strand
CCCCGGACGAGCTGTCCGGCAGCGTGATCCGCCACCTGCTCGGCACGGTCATCGCTGAGCTCGGCTACCAGGTGCGCTTCGCCGTCCTGGACGCGGCGGACTACGGCGCTCCACAGCGGCGGCTGAGGTTCGTGATGATCGGCACGCGTGATCACGCGCCGCCGCCGTTCACCGCTCCGACCCACGGCACTGGCTCGCAGCCGTTCCTGACAGTGCGCGACGCGATCGGTGACCTGGCCGGCTCACCGGGCCCGGGCTCCCGGTACACCGCCGGGACCCGCCGCTACTTCGACCTCGTGCCGCAAGGAGGCAACTGGCGCGACCTGCCCCGCGAGATCGCGGCGCAGGCGATGGGGGAAAGCAGCCTCCGGGCGGGCGGCGGCAAGACCGGGTTCTTCCGCCGGCTGCACTGGGACCGCCCGTCTCCCACCGTCACCGGCAAGCCGAACCGCAAGGGCTCGGCCATGTGCCACCCCGCCGAAAGCCGCCCGCTGTCCGTCCGTGAATGCGCACGGCTGCAGGGCTTTCCCGACGGCTGGCAGGTCAGCGGTTCCGTGGCACAGCAGTACCTGCAGATCGGCAACGCCGTGCCGGTCGCGCTCGGCAGGGCCATCGGGGACAGCCTGAACCAGCCGCCGCCCGCTTCGGGCAGCATCGACCACGGCGCGATGCTGGAGCTGGCGATCAAGCGCCTGAGGGCGGCGGCCCGCAACAGGGCAGGTGAAGCTGGGACAGCCCGGCCGGCGTTGCCGTGATCCCCCAGGGTCGAGGCTGCGGCGGCCACGGCCGGCCGAGCCGGGCAACGGCGACGGGACGGGCTGCCAGGTGCGCCGGACTTCATGCCGGTCACGTGCAGGTCCTCCTCGCAGATCATGAACGGCCCATGCCGAACCAGACGGTCCAGCCGGCGGCGCTCTGGCCCTCGCGCCCCCAGCTGCTTGCCAGCTGGCTGACGATGAGCAACCCGCGCAGTGCAAGCGACGACCGCCGCATGCGCGAGGTTGCCGCGGACTTCGCCGGGGAGCCGGGGTAACCCGGGCGGAGGCGAACCGCCGGAATGGGGGCGGCGTGCCAGACGGCCGGCTGTTGGCGGACAATTATGTTTTCGCCGCAGAGGGGTGGGCGCGTGCAGCAAGGGTCAGGGCCGCAGCGGCGGCCGCTGAAACGCCATGACAGTCACGTGGCGGAGCAGATGGTCGAGCGCGCCGCCGAACTGGCCAGGGACTCTCACGCACGGACCCGGCACGCCGCGGTGATCATGCAGGACGGCCACATGCTGGCGTGGGGGACCAACGGTGTCCCGTTCCCGGGCGAGGACCATTGCTACTGCAAGGTCGCCGAGTTCGGCAACCACGACCAGTGCCGGACGCACGCCGAGCAGCGGGCGATCTCGCTGGCCCGCGACGGGGACGGCTGGGAGAGACTGCCCGGGGCGAAGCTGATCTACGTGCGGCTCGGGGCGGACGACTCGGTGCGGCTCGAGGACCCCCACTACTGCCCGCGGTGCAGCCGGCTGGCGCTGTCCCTCGGCCTGGCGGAGTGGATCTTCGCCCTGTCCGACGGGCTGGTCGGGTACTCCGCGGCCGACTACGACGAGATCGCCCAGCTCCGCTGGTAGGCGGCGGAAAGCGCGCGGCGCGGTCCGTCGTCCGCGTCCTGCCGGGCGCGCTGGACGCCGCTGCCCGCGTTCGCGACGAGCACGTCCACCGGCCCGCCCGCCGAAGCCGCCCGCTCGGCCAGGTCCCGGCCCGCCCCGGTCACGAGCGCCAGCCGGCCGTCAAAGGAGAGGGCATTGCGCTCCTTTCGTCGGTCAGGATCTGCGGGCTGGCCACGATTCTTCACGTGTGCGCCGGCCCGATCCGGGCAAGGGCCACACGGTAGGTCTGCCGCCCTGCGGAAGGAGCAAACCATGGCGATCGCGACGACCAACCCAGCCACGGGCGAGACCGTGAAGACCTATGACGAGATGCCCGAGGCGGATGTCGAGCGCTGCCTGGCCGCTGCCGCGGCGGCATACGCCAGCCACCGCCTGACCAGCTTTGACGAGCGGGCCGGATGGATGAACCAGGCTGCCCGCATCCTCGACGACGAGCAAGACCAGATCGCCGCGATGATGACGACCGAGATGGGCAAGACCCTGGCCGCGGCGCGGCAGGAGGTCGCCAAGTGCGCCGGCGCCTGCCGGTATTTCGCCGGGCACGCCGCGGAGTTCCTCGCTGACGAGCCGGGCGACGCCGGCGCCGTCGGGGCCGACGATGCCTACGTCAGCTACCAGCCGCTCGG
The DNA here is from genome assembly GCA_030038015.1 of Streptosporangiaceae bacterium. Taxonomy (GTDB): domain Bacteria; phylum Actinomycetota; class Actinomycetes; order Streptosporangiales; family Streptosporangiaceae; genus JASHPR01. The sequence goes on along the minus strand of JASHPR010000438.1, from coordinate 10,819 downwards.
CCCGGTCCTGGCGATCATGCCGTGGAACTTCCCGCTCTGGCAGGCCATGCGGTTCGCCGCGCCCGGCCTGATGGCGGGCAACGTCGGGCTGCTCAAGCATGCGTCGAACGTGCCGGCCACGGCGCTGTTCATGCAGGACCTGTTCGCCAGGGCCGGCTTCCCGCCCGGGGTGTTCCAGACGCTGCTGGTCGGCTCCAAGCGGGTCGAGCCGATCCTGCGTGACCCCCGGGTCGCCGCCGCCACGCTCACCGGGTCGGGCCCGGCGGGCCAGTCGGTGGCGTCCATCGCCGGCAGCGAGATCAAGAAGGTCGTGCTTGAGCTGGGCGGCAGCGACCCGTTCATCGTCATGCCCTCGGTGGACCTGCGGGCCGCGGCGGAGGTCGGGGCGTTCGCGCGCTGCATCAACAACGGCCAGTCCTGCATCGCGGCCAAGCGCTTCATCGTGCACGAGGCGGTCTACCACGAGTTCGAGCGGCTGTTCACCGGGCAGATGTCCGCCAAGGTGGTCGGGGACCCGATGGCCGACGGCACCGACATCGGCCCGCTCGCCTCCGAGCAGCAGCGCGACGACGTCGAGAAGCTCGTCGCCGACGCCGTGGCCAAGGGCGCCAGGCTGCTGTGCGGCGGCGCCGCGCCGGAGGGGCCCGGCTTCTACTATCCGCCGACCGTGCTCACCAACATCACCCCGGAGATGCGCGTGCACGGCGAGGAGGTCTTCGGCCCGGTGGCCACGCTGTACCGGGTGCCGGACATCGACGCGGCGATCGAGGTCGCCAACGGCACCGAGTTCGGGCTCGGCGCGAACGCGTGGACCAACGACGAGGCGGAGCGGGCCAGGTTCGCCCGGGACCTCGCCGCCGGGATGGTGTTCATCAACGGCAACGTGACCTCCTACCCGGAGCTGCCGTTCGGCGGGGTGAAGAGCTCCGGGTTCGGCCGGGAACTGTTCCGCCACGGCATCCGCGAGTTCTGCAACGCCAAGACAGTGTGGGCCGGCGCGCCCCGGGGCTGAGCCGGCGCATGGATGTACCGGAACGCGGGTTATAACCCGCTCAGCGGTACATTCACAGGCGCAGGTCTGGCGGGTGGTCCCGCCACGGGAGGAGGCGGGATGGCAGCCGGCGCGCTGGAATGGCGTCCGCTGGGCGCGGCGGGGTTCGACGTCTCGGTGATGTCGCTGGGTTCGTGGCGCACGTTCGAGCGGCTGCCCGCCGAGACCGGCGTGGCCATCATGCAGGCGGCGGCCGGCGAGGGCATCACGTTCTTCGACGACGCCCGCTACGACGACGAGACCGGCACGGCGCCGATGCGGACCGGGTACTCGGAGGTGGTGTTCGGCCAGCTTTTCCGCCGCGCGGGCCTGCACCGCGACGAGGCGGTGGTGTCCAACAAGCTGTGGTGGGAGTTCTGGCCGGAGCAGAGCGCCGCCGCCGAACTGGACGCGTCGCTGCAGCGGATGGGGTTCGACTACATGGACGTGATCTACGCGAACGCGCCGCCCGAGGGCATGACGGTTGCCGCCCTCGTCGACGCCACCGCGGGGCTCGTCACGTCCGGGAAGGCCCGGGCGTGGGCGCTGGTGAACTGGCCCGCCGGCCTGGCCGTCGAGGCCGTCCAGGCGGCGGCCGGCCTCGGCGTCGCGCCGCCCTGCGCGATCCAGCTCCCGTACAGCCTGGTCCGCAGGGACTGGGTGGAGGACCCGGCCATGGCCGAGGCACTTGAACGATCCGGCGCCGGGCTGATCGCCTCGTTCTGCCTGGCCGGCGGCGTGCTGACGGGCAAGTACCGGTCCGGCCAGCCGGCCGGCCGCGCCGCGGGGACGCTGGACGACCCCAGGGTCGCCACGGCGCTCGCGGCGGCCGATGAGCTCGCCGCGCTGGCCGCGCGGCTCGGCACGGCCCCGGCCACGCTGGCGCTGGCGTTCCCGTTCACCCACCCCGCTCTGGCCAGCGTGCTGTTCGGCGCCACCAGCGCCGGGCAGGTCAGCGAGAACTGCGCCGCGGCCAGCCTGTTCCCCCGGCTCAGCGCCGAGGACCTCGCGGAGCTGAGGCGCATCGGCGCCGGCTGAAACTCGCCCCACCGATCTGGGAATAGCCCGCCGCGGGCGGCAGTTGCCAGCCGACGTGACAGCACAGCCGTCTGAACGCGAAGATGTGCAGTTCTGGTTCGACCCGGTGTGCCCCTGGGCCTGGATCACCTCCCGCTGGATCCTGGAGGTGGAGAAGGTCAGGCCGGTACGGGTGGACTGGCGGATCATGTCGCTGGCCTACCTGAACCTGACCCAGCACGAGGGCAAGGACCTGTCGCCGGAGTACCTGGAGCGGATGGGCCGGGCCTGGGGGCCGATCCGCGTCGTCGCGGCGGCCGCCAAGGAGCGCGGCAGCCAGATCCTCGGGCCGCTGTACACGGCGCTCGGCAACCGGTTCCACAACCAGGGCCGGCGGGAGGATCCCTCGGTGATCCCGGAGGCGCTGGAAGAGGTGGGCCTGCCCGCGTCGCTGGCCAGCGCGGCCAGCAGCGACGAGTTCGACGAGCAGATCAAGGCCTCGCATCACGAGGCGTTCGACGACGTCGGGCTCGACGTGGGAACCCCGGTCATCCGCATCCGCGGCAACGCGATCTTCGGCCCGGTGATCAGCCCTGCCCCCAAGGGCGAGGCGGCCGGCCGGCTGTGGGACGGCGTGGTGCTGGTGACCGAGGCCGAGGGGTTCTTCGAGCTCAAGCGCACCAGGGACCGCAAGCCCTCGTTCGAGTAACGCGCCGCGGCCTTCCCGGGCGAGACGGGGGCGGCCCGGGAAGGCCATCCGGCGCGAGGTGCTCGCGCCGGAGGTGAGCCGGGACACCGGGCCGCTCTCGCAGGCGAGGCCGACGGCCTGGACCCGGTCGCGCGGCCCGAGCTTGGTCAGGACCCGGCAACGCGGGTCTTCACCGCGATGCCGGCGACCGGGCCGCCGCGGTGGCCGAGGCGTTCAGCCGCGGCCTGCTCACCCCGGGAACGGTCGGCTAGCGTGCATGGATGGTCTTCGACGTGGGACGGGCCCGGCGTGACACGCCGGGCGTGGCGCGGGTGGCTCACCTGAACAACGCCGGCGCGGCGCTGCCGCCCGTCCAGGTGACCGACGCGGTCATCGCGCACCTGCGCCTGGAGGCGGAGATCGGCGGGTACGAGGCCGCCGACGCCGCTCACGACCGGCTGGAGCTGGCCTACGCGGCGATCGCCCGGCTGATCGGCTGCGATCCGGACGAGGTCGCGGTGGTGGAAAACGCGACCCGGGCGTGGGACATGGCGTTTTACGCGATGCCGTTCCGGCCGGGAGACCGCATCCTCACCGCGCACGCCGAGTACGCGAGCAACGTGATCGCGTACCTCCAGGTGGCCGCGCGCACCGGCGCGGTCGTGGAGGTGGTCGACGACGACGCCCACGGCCAGTTGTCCATCGCCGACCTGCGGCGCCGCCTGGAGCGCGGCGGCGGTGACGTAAAGCTCATCGCGATGACCCACGTGCCCACGCAGGGCGGCCTGGTCAACCCGGCGGAGGAGGTTGGCGCCGTGGCGCGGGAGGCGGGCGTGCCGTTCCTGCTGGATGCCTGCCAGTCGGTGGGGCAGATGCCGGTTGACGTCGAGCGCATCCGGTGCGACATGCTGTCGGCCACCGGGCGCAAGTTCCTGCGGGGGCCGCGGGGCACCGGATTCCTCTACGTGCGGCGCTCGTTCCTGGACCGGCTCGAGCCGCCGTTCCTCGACCTGCGCGCGGCGACCTGGACCGCGCCCGGCCGTTATGAGATCCGCGGCGATGCGCGGCGCTTCGAGAACTGGGAGACCAACTACGCGGGCAAGATCGGGCTCGGCGTGGCCGTGGAGTACGCGCTGTCCTGGGGCCTGGAAGCGATCGAGGCCAGGGTCACCACGCTGGCGAACCGGCTGCGCGAGCGGCTCGCGGCCGTCAGCGGGGTGCGGGTGCACGACCAGGGGCAGCGGCGCTGCGGCATCGTCACCTTCACGGTGGACGGGGTCACGGCCGACGACGTGCAGCGTCACCTGGCCGGGCAGGGCGTGAACACCAGCGTCTCCCAGGCGGAATCCGCGCAGTTTGACCTGCCCCGCCGCGGCCTGTCCAGCCTCGTCCGCGCCTCGGTGCACTACTACAACGACGACGCCGAACTCGGCCGGCTCGTGGACGCGCTGCCGGATGCCCGGCCGCGGCGGGAGTCCTAGCCGGGCGCTCAGCGGGGAGCCCGCGCGGGCCCGGCGGCTCCTGGCGGTGCTACCTGGCCGCCGCGGGCGCCGCCGCCGATGCCCGGTCGATGGCGGCGAACTCTGCTTCGCTGAGCTCCAGCGAGAGGGCGCCCGCGTTCTCGCGGACGTGTTCCGGCCTGGTCGCTCCCGGGATCGCGATCACGTGGCCGTCTCGCTTCAGCAGCCAGGCGAGCGCCACCTGAGCAGCGGTCGCCCCCCGGGCCGCCGCCACGTCCCGCAGCGTGCCGGCCAGGGCAAGGCCCGGACCCGAGCCTCCGGGGGAGCCAGCGGCGATGGCGCCCCCGCCGATCGGCCGGTAGGCGACCAGCGCAACGTCCATGCTGCGGCAGGCGCCGAGGACGCCGTCGGTCTCGGGCTTGCGGTGCAGCAGGCTGTACTGGACCTGGTTGGCCGCGAGCGGGATGTCATAGCGGGCCAGGGCGTCAGCCGCCTTCCGCATCTGCGCCACGTTGCAGTTGCTGATCCCCACCGCCCGGATCTTCCGGGCCTGGACCGCGCTTGCCATGGCCTTCATCCAGGCGGCCACGCCGAGCGGGGAGTAGGGGAAATGCAGGTAGTACAGGTCGACCGACTCGCGGCCGAGCCGCTGCAGCGTCCTGTCCAGCGCCGACGCGAACTGGGCGGCGGTAACCCGGTACGGAAGCGGCGCGAACTTGCTGGCCAGCAGGACCGGCCGGCCATCCTGCCGGGCAGCCTCGCCCAGGGCCATCTCCGACCGGCCGGAGCTGTACACCTCCGCGGTGTCGAAGAAGCCCATCCCCGCGTCGACCGCCGCAGACAGGGTGTCCCTGAGGCGGCCCTGGCCCGGCGCGCTGGTGTCCCACCGGTTGGTGCCGACGCCGAGGGCGGGCACGCTGATGCCTGATCGGCCAAGAGGCCGGCCGGCCGGAGATCCGTTCATCGGCGTCACGGTCCCAGCCTAGGCAGCCGCCCGGCGCAGCGAGGCGCGGTGGCTCAGCGCGGCCTAGCCGAGCCCCGCGAACATGGACCGCACGGCCGCGGCCGCTTCCTCGCTGTCCCCGCTGACCCCGAGGATGACCTGGCCGCCGCCGTGGCGCACCGACCAGGTCGCGAACGCGCAGCACTCGCGTTCAAGGGCGACGGGTTCCCGCAGCTCACCGGCCGCACCCGGGTTATTGCCGAAGGCAAGCCGGAGTCCGCCCTGGCTCCGCGGCACCTCGGTGAGCGCTGTCGCCGCCAGGGCTTTCCAGCGCTCCGCCCGCTCCGCCAGGCCGGCCTCTCCCAGCGAGCACGCCACCGGGGAGAGATACTTGATCGTTTTCGGTGATCACCTCCTGGTGCACGGGCGGGTAGGCGGCGCGGGCCGGGGTACGACGGTGCCGGGGACCCGCCGAGGGTGGCGGGGCGGTGACGACTCTTCAGCATGCCACCCGCAGCAGGACCCAGCGGACTGCGCGGGCGCGAGATCGGAGGCTGGTGCGGTGCGCGCGGTGCTGATGACGGCCGTTGGCGGGCCGGACGTGCTGAAGGTTGCCGACGTGCCGGAACCGCAGATCGCCGGCCCGCACGATGTCTGGGTCCGGCTGCGAGCGGCCGGGATCAACCCCATCGACTGCAAGCTGCGCTCCGACGGCACGATCGGCGGCTCGCTGCCCGCGGTCCTCGGCTGGGACGGGGCCGGGGTCGTCGAGGACACCGGCCCAGCCGTCACCCGGGTGCGGCCCGGCGACGAGGTGTACTTCTGCGACGGCGGCTTCGGGCCCACGCCCGGCACGTACCAGGATGCCAAGGTCGTCGACGAGCTGTACCTGGCGCTCAAGCCGCGGCGGCTGTCGTTTGTTGAGGCCGCGGCGGCGCCGCTGGTCACCATCACCGCCTGGGAGGCGCAGCGGGAGCGCGCGCGGGTGGGCAGCGGCCAGTTCGCGCTGGTGCAGGCCGGCGCGGGCGGGGTCGGCCACATGTCCGTGCAGATCGCCAGGCTGGCGGGGGCGCGCGTGGCCACCACGGTCACGCCGGGCCCGAAGGCCGACCTCGCCGCGTCGCTCGGCGCCGAGCTGTGCATCGACTACACCCGCGAGGACGTCGGGGCGAAGGTGCGCGCCTGGACCGGCGCCGACGGCGCCGACGTCGTCCACGACACGGTCGGCGGCAAGACGTTCACCTCGTGCTTCCACCTGGTGCGCCCGTACGGCGACCTGGTCTCGAACGTCGAGAGCCCCTGGGAGGACGAGGCCGTCACCGCCATGCAGCAGCGGAACCTGCGGGTGTCGTTCACCTGGATGCCCGCGCCGTCGGTCTTCGGCTGGCCAGAGCACCGGGAGCGGCAGCGGGGGATCCTCGAGCAGGCCGCGGCCCACTTCGACGCCGGGGACCTGCGGGTCCAGGTCGGTGCCACGTTCCCGCTGGAGCGGGCCGCTGACGCGCACCGCGCCCTGGAGGCCGGCCAGGTGATCGGCAAGGCCGTGCTCACGATGGGATAACAACCGCCGTCCGGCCGCAGTAAACGACCGCCGCCCTATCCCGCCGGGTCAATGAGGTCGTGGACTCCGCGCTGTTCCTCTAGGAACAGCGCGGACGCCACCACATCATTGATGCGGGCTGATCAAGGCGCGGAATCGCTGAGCGCCGCTGATCAGGGCGCGGAACGGTTGGGCACCGCTGAACATTGCGCGGGACGCCCGGGCTGCGGTCAGCGGGGGCCGCGGGGCACGGCCCCGGCACCGGGCCTGTCCGCGGGCTCGGGTGCGGGTTCCCTGGGGCCTGCGACAACGCCGAGCACCGCGCGCACTGCCTCCGTCACCGGCCGGAGTGGCTCCTCGGACGGCAGCTCGGGCACGCTGGACGGCGCCCGGCCGGCTTCCACGGCGTCGGCCACGGCGCCGAGCGCGGACGCGAGCTGGCAGACCGCGGCGGGGGAGTTCCTGACCACGCTGCCGTCCGCCGCCGGCGGGACGCAGAGTAACGGGGCCCTGGCGGCGCATCCCCGGCAATAGCCGCTAGTGTCATGTCGGTGACGATCCTGCTGTCCGACGGCGCGGCCGCGCGGCTGTCCGATCCCGTCACGTGGGAGACCGCGCTGGCACGCTGGCTGCTGTTCGCCGGCCTCTCGGTCGCCCTCGGCGGGCTGGCGGGCCGCGGGCTGGCCCGGCAGTACAAGGGGACGATCCCGGTCCCGCTGCCCGCACCGTGGGCGCTGCGGGGGTCGTTGCTCGGCGCCGCCGCCAGCGCCTGGCTCGCGCTGATCGCGGCGGGCCTGGTGCACCTGTCGCGGCTGTCCTCCACCACCGCGGGCGCGATCGCCGGCATCGAGCTGGTGCTGTTCCTGATCGCCGCCGGGCTGCTGCGGCTGCGCCAGCCCGGCCTGGCCGTGCTGGCGCTGCTCGGCGTGGTGGCGGCCGAGGGGGTGCGCGCCCACCCGGAGACCATCATCCCGGTCGTGGGCGCCCTGATCACCTACTGCCACCTGCTCCCCGCGGCGATCTGGGCCGGGATGCTCTGCTACGTGCTGCGGGCCGCCATGGCGTGGCGGTACCACCCGGCGGACATGCGGGGCCTCATCCGGCTGTACGCGACCGCCGCCGCGTGGCTGTTCGCGGTGCTGGTGATCACCGGCGTGATCTCCGCGCTGGTGCTGGTGCCGCTCGGCTCGCTGCTGACGACCACGTACGGGCGGGTGCTGATCGTCAAGGCGGTCCTGGTCGCGGCCGCGGCCGGCCTGGCGGTAGCCGGCCGGGTCTGGCTGCGGCACCGCCCGCCGCCCGGGGCCGGCCCGGCGCTGGCCACCAAGGTGGAGTGCGGCACGATCGCCGCGGTCCTGGCCGTGACCGGCCTGCTCACCGCGCTGACGCCGCCGGCCGCGCCGGTCAGGCCCGCCGCGGCGATCCGCCAGCAGGCGCTCCGCCGCTGACCCCGCGCAGGCGGGAATTTCACGGTTCCGGGCCGCCGACGCACGTGGTTTGGCCCGCGCGGAGGGCCGGCTCAGATGGCGGTCGGGTCCTGGGCGGGAAGGATCATCCCGCGGGCCTCGCCGAGGCCGACCCGGGTCCCCTCGGGGCCGGCCGCCGTGGCGGTGATCACCAGTTCGTCGCGGTCCTCGAGCCAGGTGCGGGTGGAGCCGTCGGGCAGGGCCAGCGGCTGCGTGCCGCCCCAGGTCAGCTCCAGCAGGCAGCCGCGCTCCCCAGGCTGCGGGCCGCTCACCGTGCCGGAGGCGTACAGGTCCCCGGTGCGCACCGACGCCCCGTTCACGGTCAGGTGGGCGAGCATCTGCGCGGGGCTCCAGTGCATGGTGGCATACGGGGGCCGGGAGATCACGTGGCCGTTCAGGGTCACCTGGAAGCCGATGTCCAGGCCCCAGCCGTCCGGCTCGGCCAGGTAGGAGAACACGTCGGTGCCGTGCGACGGCGGCCGGATCCTGGCGTGCTCCAGGGCGGCGAGCGGGACCACCCAGGGCGAGATCGTGGTGGCGAACGACTTGCCGAGGAACGGGCCGAGCGGCATGGACTCCCAGGCCTGGATGTCCCTGGCCGACCAGTCATTGACCAGGCACGCGCCGAAGACGTGCTCGGTGAAGCGGCCCACGGTCACCGGCTCGCCGACAACGGTCTCCACGCCCACGACGAAGCCGAGCTCGGCCTCGAAGTCGAGCCTGGCCGACGGGGCGAACACCGGCGCCTCGGTGCCGGGCGGCAGGGATGGGCCGTACGGGCGGCGCACCGGGGTGCCGGACAGGACCACGGTCGCCGACCGGCCGTGGTAACCGATGGGCTGGTGCCGCCAGTTCCGGGGCAGCGGCTCGCCGCCTGGCCGGAAGATCCGGCCGACGTTTCTGGCGTGGTGCTCGGACGCGTAGAAGTCGGTGTAGTCGGCGACGGCGAACGGCATGTGCATTCGCGCGTCGGCCGCGGGGACCAGCAGGTCCTCGATGGCTTCGCGGTAGTCATCGCTGCTGAGCCACTTCGTGACCGCCGAGCGGATCTGGTCCCAGGCACGGTCGCCCGCGTCGAGGAACGCGTCGAGGCGGCCGGAGCTGAACAGGTGCGCCCGGCCGGTGAGCAGCCGGCACATCGCGGCCGACAGGTCGAGCACGCAGTCGCCGATGGCCACCCCGGCGCGCGGCTCGGTCGGCCGGTCGACGGTGGTGAACGTGCCGTAGGGGAGCGTCTGCAGCCCGAGCGGGTGATCCGGCGGGACCGCGAGCCATCCCGCCGCGTGAGTCCCAGCCATCAACCCCTCCCCGGGCTCATGACCGGGAGGCTCCGGCCCGCTGGCCCACGTACTGCGCGAATACTACGGTGTTCGACAGGTAATGCCCGGTCGTGTAGTCGAATTGCCCGCCGCACGTGACCAGCCGCAGCGACGGCCAGCTGGTATAGCCGTAGATGGCCTGGTTCGGGAACTCCGCCTTCGCGTACAGCGCGGCCGAGTACACGCGGAACAGGCCCGTGCTGCCGTCCTTCAGCGTCACGTAGACGAGGTCGCCGGGGCGCAGGTCGCCGAGGCGGTAGAAGACGGCCGGCCCGACCGCCGCCGCGTCCACGTGCCCGAAGATCACCGCCGTGCCCGGGGAGCCGGGCGTCGCCCCCCTGTTGTACCAGCTGGTGAGGAACGGCCTGGTCAGGGGCGGCACGCCGACGGCGCCGCCGGCGGTCAGGCCGAGCGACAGGATCTGGGCCCGCACCCTGATAAAGGGAATGTCAATGGCCACGGGAACGGAGCGCGCCATCGGCGTCACCTGGTAGCGGATGCCCGCCACGCGCACCGTCCGGACGGGCGCCCGGGGAGCGGGTGACGCCCTGGGAGCGGGGGGCGTGTGCCGGCCGTGGGACGGCGCCTCCCAGGCCGGCGGTGCCGCTGGCGGCGACCAGCGCAGGGTGTGGCTGCCGACGAACGCCAGGACAAGCCCGATGGTGACCAGGCCCACGACGGTCACGTTGATGAGCCTGGTCACGGCGGTGACCCCGGTCCCGGCGGGTCGGCTAGGCGCGCGACCGGGACCGGCGCCTGCGCAGCACCAGGCCTCCGGCCAGCGCGCCGGCCCCGAGCAGGCCGAGCCCGGTGTCGGTGAGCGCGGTGTCGGTCTCCGTGGACGTCGTGCCGTCACCGGTGGCCGGCGCCGGGCCAGGGACCGCGTTCACGGTCACGGTCGCCGACGCCGTGACCCCGTTGGAGCAGGTGATCTGGGGGCTGTAGGTACCGGGGGCGATCGAGGTCGGCAGGACGATGGTGGCCATGAACACGTTCTGCTGGGTGGTCGACTGCATGGGGATCTGTGACGGCAGGCCCAGCGAGGAACCGTTCAGCGTCGCGGAGTTGCACGGGCCGGGGACCGAGCCCGACGCGCAGTTGACGGTGAACGTCGTCGAGGTGCCCGGCGCGGACGGGCTTGGGTAAACGTTGACCGGCGGGCTGCCGTCAGCGAGCGCCACGGGAGCGCTGCCTGCAAGAACGACCACGATGAGCGCAGCGACTGCAGCAGCGCACCTGACAAGGCGCATGGAATCCCCCGATGAGCTGACGGAACATCCCCTTATCGTCCCTGGCGAGTACCCGGCGCCCCGGGCGGGCAAACTCGGCCCGGTTTCCGGCCGGCGGTAATTGACG
>JASHPR010000437.1 GCA_030038015.1 Streptosporangiaceae bacterium | reverse complement strand
ACCATCACGCGTCCAACACCAGGTTCGGCACCGTGAACCTGATCGATGATGCGGCCGCCGCCACCGCGGTGCTGGCGTTTGAGCTGGTCGGCAGGCTCGGCGTGGAAATCTCCCGGGACATCGCGCTCGGCTTGTACGCCGGTCTTGTCACCGACACTGGCTCGTTCAAGTACTCGAACACGTCCGCGCAGGTGCATGAGCTGGCCGCGCAGCTGCTGCGGACCGGCATCGAGCCCGGGGCGGTGGCGCACGAGTTGTGGGACCGCAGCCCGTTCGGGTTCCTTGGCCTGCTTTCCGCCGCGCTCGGCCGGGCGCGGCTCGAGCCGGACGCCGCGGCCGGCCACGGCCTGGTGTGGACGACCGTCACCCGCGGCGACCGGGCGGAACACGGACTGCCGTACGAGGCGGCCGAATCAGTGATCGACGTGGTGCGCCGGACCGACGAGGCCGACGTGGCTGTCGTGCTCAAGGAGGACGACGACGGGTGCTGGCAGGTGTCGGCCAGGTCGAAGGGCGCGACGGATGTCGGGCGCGCCTGCGTGGCGCTGGGCGGCGGTGGCCACCGGCTCGCGGCCGGGTTCACGGCGCGGGGCCCGGCCGCCGGCGTGCTGACCGCGCTCCGCGGCCGGCTCGCGGCCGGGCCCGACGTGGCCGGCGGGCGGTGACGGCGGCCGGCGGTCAGGCTGCCGCGGCCAGCGGCCTGGTCATCGTCGACAAGCCACCGGGCATGACCTCGCATGACGTGGTGGCGCGGGTCCGGCGCCTGGCCGGGACCCGCAGGGTGGGCCACGCGGGCACGCTGGACCCGATGGCCACGGGGGTGCTCGTCGTCGGGGTGGAGAAGGCCACCAGGCTGCTCGGCCACCTCGCGCTGGGCGAGAAGGAGTACACGGCGACGATCAGGCTCGGCCAGGCGACCGACACCGACGATGCCGAGGGGCAGGTCATCGCCGAGGCATCGGCGGCCGGGATCGGGCAGGCCGAGGCCGAGGCGGCCGCGGCCGCGCTGACCGGCGAGATCCAGCAGGTCCCGCCCGGCTACAGCGCCATCAAGGTGGCCGGGGAACGCGCCTACCGGCTGGCCCGCGCGGGAGACGCCCCCGAACTCGCGGCCAGGCCCGTGACCGTGCGGGACTTCACCGTGCACGCCGTGCGCCGCGTGGGCAGCCTCCTGGACGTCGAGGCCAGCGTGACCTGCTCCAGCGGGACCTACATCCGGGCGCTGGCCCGCGACCTCGGCGCCGCGCTGGGCGTGGGCGGCCATCTCACCCAGCTCCGGCGGACCCGGGTGGGGCCGTACGGGATCGCCCAGGCGCGGACCCTTGACCAGCTCGTCGCCTCGTTCACCGTGATCCCGCTGGCCGACGCCGCGGCGTCGGCGTTCCCGCGCCGCGACCTGACCGAGCAGGAGGCGCGGCTGGTCGGCCACGGCGGGAGGCTGCCCGCCACGGCTCCGGGCGGCGAGCGGCCGGCCGGGCCGGTGGCCGCCTTCGCCCCGGACGGCTCACTGATCGCGCTGCTTGCCGAGGAAGCCGGGCAGGCCAGGCCGCTCGCGGTCTTCGTCCCGTAGGGCGCCGGGTGCTCTGAGGACCGCCGCCACGCGGCGCCGGGCCCCGGCGCGCATGGCAGGCTTGGAGCGACACAGCGCCGCGACCGGGGGAGGATCGGTACATGGACCGCTGGCAGGGCCTGGGCGACGTGCCCGACGGCTGGGGCCCTTCCGTGGTCACGATCGGGGTCTTCGACGGCGTGCACCTGGGCCATCAGCGCGTCGTGGGCCGGGCCACCGAGATCGCGGCGCAGCTCGGGCTTCCGGTGGTGGTGGTCACCTTCGACCCGCATCCGGACGAGGTGGTGCGGCCCGGTTCCCACCCGCCGTTCCTGTGCACCGCGAGGCGGCGCGCCGAGCTGCTGGCCGGCCTCGGCGTCGACGCCGTGTGCGTGCTTCCGTTCACCCGCGAGTTCTCGAAGCTGGGGCCGGACGAGTTCGTCCATGCCGTGCTCGTGGACCGGCTGCACGCGGCCCGCGTGGTGGTGGGCGAGGACTTCCGGTTCGGCCACCGCGCCGCCGGCGACGCCGCTCTCCTTGCGGAGCTCGGGGAGAAGTACGACTTCACGGCCGAGAGCGTGCCGCTGGTGGCCGATGACGGCGTCCGGATCTCGTCAAGCGGGATCAGGGCCCAGCTCGCGGCGGGTGACGTGGCCGGCGCGGCGCGCGACCTTGGGCGCCCGCACCGGGTGGAGGGCGTGGTCGTCCGGGGCCAGCAGCGTGGCAAGGCGCTCGGCTTCCCGACCGCCAACCTGGAGACGCTCCCGCACACCGCGATCCCTGCGGACGGCGTGTACGCAGGCTGGCTGACCAGCCTCGACCCGTCAGGCCGGGAAGAGGAGCGCTGGCCAGCGGCGATCTCGGTCGGCACCAACCCCACCTTCGACGAGCAGGAACGCACCGTCGAGGCCCATGCGCTGGACCGGGATGACCTGGACCTCTACGGCGTGCACACGGCCGTGGACTTCGTCGCCAGGCTCCGCGGCATGGAGCGGTTCGGGACGGTCGACGCGCTGGTGGCGGAGATGCGCCGGGACGTCGACGCGGCCCGCCGCGTCTGCGCGGGCGGCTAGCGGCCTGTCGTATGTCTGGCTGCTGGCGTGATGAGGCGGTCGTCGTGGTAGCCTAAGTAGTCGGCCGGCGTATCCGGCCAAGTCAGCTGCGCCCTCATGCGGCTGGCCCAACAAGGAGGCAGCCACGACGTGGCGTGCGCCTTGCCCCGAGCGGTTTCTGACGACACCACCGGGGCACCCGCGATTTCAGCGACGAGCAAAGCAACGAAGGAGCAACGTGCCGCTAGACACCACGGTGAAGAAGGAGATCATCGCGGGGCACGCGACTGGTGAGGGTGACACCGGCTCGCCGGAGGTCCAAGTCGCGCTGCTGACCAGGCGGATCCAGGACCTGACCGAGCATCTCAAGGTGCACAAGCACGACCACCACAGCCGCCGCGGGCTGCTGCTGCTGGTCGGCCGCCGCAGGCGGCTCCTGCAGTACCTCGCCAGGAAGGACATCGCCCGGTACCGCGCGCTGATCGAAAAACTCGGCCTGCGCAGGTAGGTTGACGGCAGACCGCCCGCTGGGCAGTTCCCGGCGGGCGACAACGTAACAAGACGGAAAAAAGTAACGAAAACACGTCCCGCGGCCCCGGCCCAGGAGCGCCAAACTGGCGCCCGCAGTGCCGGTCCTCGGTAGTGGTTCTCGGGCCAGGGGGAAGGTGCCCGCGCAGAGCGGCGCCCGCTCACCCGGGCCGAGGGCTTCGATCGAAGACCGGCCGGCAAGCCGGCCCGGCCAGAACAGCCGGTGCGCGCTCTCTGGTGGCGGGCAGACGCGGGACCTCAGTAAGGAGGTCTCACCCGTGACTGGAGTCCAGGAGGGTGTGCAAACGTGCGAAGTCACGATCGACAACGGCACGTTCGGCGTTCACAAGCTTAGGTTCGAGACTGGCAGGCTGGCCCGCCTCGCGGCGGGGTCGGCCGTCGTCTATCTCGACGACGAGACCATGGTGCTGTCTGCGACCACCGTGTCCAGGCACCCCAAGGAAGGTCTCGACTTCTTCCCGCTCACCGTGGACGTGGAGGAGCGGATGTACGCGGCGGGCCGGATTCCCGGCTCGTTCTTCCGCCGCGAGGGCCGCCCGTCCGAGGACGCGATCCTCACCTGCCGGCTGATCGACCGGCCGCTGCGCCCCTCGTTCGCCCACGGCCTGCGCAACGAGGTCCAGATCGTCGAGACGATCATGGCCCTGCACCCCGAGCACCTGTACGACGTGGTCGCGATCAACGCGGCCTCGCTGTCCACGCAGCTGGCCGGCCTGCCGTTCTCCGGGCCCATCGGCGGCGTGCGGGTGGCCCTGATCAAGGGCCACTGGGTGGCGTTCCCGACGTACTCGCAGCTCGAGGACGCCACCTTCGACATGGTGGTGGCCGGCCGCGTGCTGGACGACGGCGACGTGGCGATCATGATGGTGGAGGCCGAGTCCACCCCCAGCACCCTGGGCCTGATCGCCGACCCCGGCAGCGGCGCCGTGAGCCCGACCGAGGACATCGTCGCCGCCGGGCTCGAGGCGGCGAAGCCGTTCATCCGGGCGCTGTGCGAAGGGCAGCGGCAGATCGCGGCCGAGGCGGCCAAGGAGGTCGCCGAGTTCCCGCTGTTCGCCGACTACCAGCAGGACGTCTATGACGCGCTGGCCGGCGAGGTCTCCGACCAGCTGGCCAAGGCGCTGACGATCGCGGGCAAGCACGACCGCGAGGCCGAGACCGACCGGGTCAAGGCGCTGGCGACGGAGCGGCTGAGCGCCCAGTTCGAGGGCCGCGAGAAGGAGAGCAGCGCCGCGTTCCGGTCCCTGACCAAGAAGCTGGTCAGGGACCGGATCATCCGCGAGGGGGTGCGCATCGACGGCCGCGGCCTGACCGACATCCGGCGGCTGTCGGCCGAGGCCGGCGTGATCCCCCGGGTCCACGGCTCGGCGCTGTTCGAGCGCGGCGAGACCCAGATCGTCGGCGTCACCACGCTCAACATGCTGCGCATGGAGCAGATGATCGACACGCTCAACCCGGAGCGCACCAAGCGCTACATGCACAACTACAACATGCCGCCGTACTCCACCGGCGAGACCGGCCGGGTGGGCTCGCCCAAGCGCCGCGAGATCGGCCAC
The DNA here is from genome assembly GCA_030038015.1 of Streptosporangiaceae bacterium. GTDB lineage: Bacteria > Actinomycetota > Actinomycetes > Streptosporangiales > Streptosporangiaceae > JASHPR01. Next base: position 536 of record JASHPR010000437.1, on the reverse strand, counting down.
GGGGCGCTGGCCGAACGCGCCCTGGTCCCGGTGCTGCCCAGCCGCGAGGAGTTCCCCTACGCGATCCGGCAGGTGTCCGAGGCCATCGGCTCCAACGGCTCCACCTCGATGGGCTCGGTCTGCGCGTCCACGATGTCGCTGCTTGACGCGGGCGTGCCGCTGAAGGACATGGTGTCCGGCATCGCGATGGGCCTGATCCACGAGGGCGGCGAGTACGTCACGCTGACCGACATCCTGGGCGCCGAGGACGCGTTCGGCGACATGGACTTCAAGGTCGCCGGCACCAAGGACCTGATCACCGCGCTGCAGCTGGACACCAAGCTGGACGGCATCCCGGCCTCGGTGCTGGGGGCGGCGCTGAAGCAGGCCCGCGCGGCCCGGCTGACCATCCTCGACGTGATGCGCGAGGCGATCGACCGCCCGAACGAGATGAGCCCGAACGCACCGCGGATCATCACGGTCAAGGTGCCGGTCGACAAGATCGGCGAGGTGATCGGCCCGAAGGGCAAGATGATCAACTCCATCCAGGAGGACAC
>JASHPR010000436.1 GCA_030038015.1 Streptosporangiaceae bacterium | reverse complement strand
GGCCTGCAAACGATGGATTCGTAGTTGTAATTTGCAGACGCTCGGGCATATGCAGGTGCGGGTGCACGTGCATCGCGTACGATAGTCGGAGTGGGAATGTCGATGTTAGGGAGAAGCCGCTATGTACGAGGCGCGCAACGGAATGCCCGCCGCCGACCTTCACGATGTCGTGTGGCGCAAGAGCCGCCACAGCAACTCGCAGGGCACTTGCCTCGAGATCGCAGGGCTGCCCGACGGCGGTATAGCGGTGCGCAACTCCCGGCATCCTGACAGCCCGGCGCTCATTTACACCCGTGCCGAGATCGACGCGTTTATCCGCGGTGCGAAGGATGGCGAGTTCGACGACCTGATTTCCTGAGCGGCCCGTCCCAGGCGGCGGACCCTGGCCCCGGGCTGGCCGGTAGTCCGCCGCCGCCGTCTTCAGCGCAGCACCGCCCAGACGACCTTCCCCATGCCCTCGATCGGCTGCCAATCCCACGCCGCGCTGCACGCCTCCACGACGTGCAGGCCGCGGCCACTCTCGGCGCGGGCACACGAATCCACCCGAATCGGCCCGGCTGGCTCTGGATCGGTCACCAAGCACATGAGTTCGGGATCCCGGCGTAGTAGGGTCAGCCCAATCGGACGATCTTCTGCCAGCCACCTACCGGAGAGCAAGCCATGCCGGAGCGCGTTGGTCACGAGCTCGCAGACTACAAGCTCCGCCACATCCGCCCAGGCGGACATCCCCCAGTCATCGAGGGTGACCTTGGTGAAGTCCCTCGCTCGCCTTGCCGACTCGGGCACTGGCGCGAGCGCGAGGCTTGCCGCGGACCGTGCCAGCCCATCGGCGGATTCGGCATCTTTCCGGACAAGGGGCAGGTGGGCGATCACAGTCCCCGGGTAACCGCTCGCCGTCAGGAGCCGGTCGTGGCTCACGCTAGCGTCCTCCGTCCTGACTACGGCGACCGCCTGTCCACAGGGTTCGGTGCCCCAGGAGGCCGCATTTCGCGCGTCCGGGCTGCAAACGTTATCATCCTCCAAGTAACTTGCAGGCGCAAGGCCTGATGCACGTGCAGATGATCTCGGCGTTGGCATTTGCGGGCCGACCGGGCCCGCCTGGTGGATCCCTAGGTCTGGGGGGGCCGATGTGATCTCGATTGAGCCGGGCAGCGGCCCGACGGTCCGGCGGATCCTGCTCGGGACCCAGCTGCGCAGACTGCGCGAAGCCAGGGGCATTACCCGCGAGGACGCCGGCTACCACATCAGGGCGTCGGAATCCAAGATCAGCCGCATGGAGCTGGGCCGGGTCGGGTTCAAGCAACGCGACATCGTGGACCTGCTCACGCTGTACGGCGTCAGCGACCCCGCAGAGCGCGACGCGCTCGTGGCGGTCGCGCGCGAGGCCAATGCGCCCGGCTGGTGGCATCAGTACGCCGACGTTTTACCAGATTGGTTCGAGACCTACGTAGGCCTGGAAGAGGCCGCGTCGGTGCTGCGGGTCTACGAGGTGCAGTTCGTGCCGGGCCTGCTGCAGACGGCCGGCTATGCCCGGGCGGTCATCACCCGGGGCCGGCCGGGCGCGCCGGAAGAGGAGGTCGAGCGCCTCGTCAGCATGCGGATCACCAGGCAGGAGCTGCTCTCCAAGACCGGCGGCCCGCGGCTGTGGGCGGTCGTGGACGAGGCGGCGCTGCGCCGCCCGATCGGCGGCCCGGCGGTGTTCCGGCTGCAGCTCGAGCACCTGATCGAGGTAAGCCAGAACCCCAGGATCACGCTGCAGGTCACGCCGTTCTGGACCGGCGGGCCGGTCGCCGAGGCCGGGGCGTTCACGATCATGCGCTTCCCCGACGAGGACCTGCCCGACGTGGTCTACCTCGAGCAGTTGACCAGCGCCCTCTATCTCGACAAGCGGGAAGACGTGGAGCGGTACAGCGAGGTCATGGAGCGGCTCAGCGTCGAGAGCGAGCCACCGGAGCGGACCCCGGACATCCTGCGTGACATGCTGAGGGATCTCGGGTAGCGGCCGGGCATACGCTGCGCACATGGAGAGCAGCGAGATGTTCGACAGGGGCCTGCAGACACGGCGTGAGGTCCTCGGCGCCGACTATGTCGACAACAGCCTGGCCCAGGCAGATGACTTCATGATGGCGTTCCAGCGCGTCACCACCGAATGGGCCTGGGGCTACGTATGGAATCGCCCCGGCCTCGACCGCAGGACGCGCAGCCTGCTGAACCTGGCCATGCTGACCGCGCTGGGCAAGAGCGCCGAACTGAAGCTGCACGTGAAGGGTGCGCTGGCCAACGGCGTGACCGTCGATGAGATCAAAGAGGTCCTGCTGCACGCCTGTGTCTACTGCGGCATCCCGGCAGGCCTGGAGGCGTTCAGGTCGGCGCACGAGGTCCTGCTGGCCGAGGGTGCCGTCCCGGCGGGGCGGGGCGGCGAATGAGCCCGGCACCGATCCGGCGGGTTGGCTTCGTCGGCATCGGCAGCATGGGCTGGCCGATGGCCGTCAACCTGCTTCGCGCGGGTTTCGACATCACAGTGGCGGACGCCGTGCCCGGCCGGGCCGCGGCGTTCGCCGCGGAGGCCGGCGGCCGCGCCGCCGACTCGGC
>JASHPR010000435.1 GCA_030038015.1 Streptosporangiaceae bacterium | reverse complement strand
GGCCGAGCAGGCGCTGCCCGCCGCCGCCGGCCGGGCGATCGCCGGGGCGGGCGCCGCGGCGGTTGGCCACGACTTCGCGGCCTCGCTGCAGCGCGCGCTGGGCTTCCAGGCCGGCGTGTTCCTGCTCAGCTTCCTGCTCATGCTCGCGCTGCCCCGGGGATCCGGCCGCCGGGTGACGGCCGGCGGCTCGCCGCCGGCGGCGCAGAGCGCGGCTTCCCCGGCACCGGCCGGGCGGCACGAAGGGATGGTGACCCGATGACCGAGACCCAGATGACGGCCCAGGCGGCCCGGCCGCCCGTGCCCCTCGGCCAGGCCGTGGGGATGGCCGAGGCGGCGCTCAGCAGGCTGCTCGCCGGCGTGCTCGCGGAGACCGGGACATCGCGGGAAACCTACCTGGCCTTCCAGCGGCTGCCCCTGCTCGGCGGCGCGGCGCCAGCGGACGCCTACGTCACCGACCTCAGCGACGCGCTCGCGCTTGACCAGCTTTCTGCCCCGGCGCTGGTGAGATCGCTGCAGGCTGCCGGCGCCGGGCGGGAAGGAGGGACCCGATGACCACGCAGCGGCTCCCGGGAACCGGGGCTGCCCGGCACGGCGCCGGGGACGCCGACCTCACCGTCATGGTCGCGGCGCACGACGCGTTCCGGCGCGACCTGGCCAGCCTGGGCCGGGCGGCGGCGGCCGCGGACCGGGCGGACCCGGCGCGCCGCGAGCGGGTCGGCCGGGGGTGGGCGGTGTTCAAGCGCCAGCTCCACTTCCACCACACCGGCGAGGACCAGCACATCTGGCCGAGGCTGAGCGAGCGCCTGGCGCACAGCGCGGACGCGATGTCCACGCTGCAGGCCATGGAGGCGGAGCACGCCGGGATCGACCCGCTGCTCGCGGCCGTCGACGCCGCGTTCGCCGATCCCGGTGATGACCGGCTCGCCGACAGCGTTGACGAGCTCGTCACCGCGCTGCACGGCCACCTCGCGCACGAGGAGCGGGACGCGCTGCCGCTGATCGGCATCGCGCTCACCGCGCCGGAGTGGCGGGCGGTCGGGCGAAGGCTCGGCCGGGCGCTCGGGCTCACCGGGGCTGCCGAGTTCTTCCCATGGATGCTCGACCGCTCGCCGCGTGACCGGGCCGCCGCGGTCCTCGCCGAGATGCCGCCCCCGCTGCGGCTGGCGTACCGGGTGGCCTGGCGGCCGCGGTACGCCAGGGTCAGCCGGTGGTAAGCAGCCCTGCGGGAGGAACCGGCATGCAGATCTCGATCCTCGGCGGGACCGGGCGGATCGGCGGCCACCTGCTCGGCTGGGCGCTGGACGCCGGCCACTCGGTGCACGCGCTGGCCCGGCGGCCCGAGTCGCTGCCGCAGCGGCCGGGCCTGACGGTCACCCGCGGCGACGCGCCGCCCCGCGGCCGCACGATCGCCCGGGCCGACGTGGCGCACTTCATCGCCGCCGCGCTGACCGGGAACGGCTGGCTGCACGCGGCCCCCGCCCTTGCCTACTGAGCCCGGCCGGGCCTGGCAAGCGTGGCCGCCGCGCTGGCCGCTGCCCCCGTGCCGCGCTGGCCGCTGCCCTCACCCCGTGCTGGCCGGGGGCGCAGGCCGCTGCCCCAGGCTGACCATGATCGTGGTTGATTGGTTACCGTACTCGTCATCAATCGACCACGATCATGAAATGGGCGCAGCTTAGCCGCCGACGAAGCTGGCGGCCAGGCCGGGCGCCGTGGCCAGCAGGAGCATCACGGCCGCTAGGGCCAGCCCGTAGCGGGCGTTCCGGCCCCGGCCGGGATCTTCGATGAGCCGCTGGAGGCGGGCCGTGACCGCGCACGCCGAGGCGCCCAGGGCGCCTGCCGGGGTGACCGCGCCAGTGGCCATGGCCAGCAGCGCGGTGACCAGGATGCCCCGGCCGGTGCGGCGCGCCGCGGCGTCGTCGGCGCACATCTCGGCCAGCCGGGCGACGTTCTCGGCGCCGCGGGCGAACAGCGGCACCGCGGGGAAGACGGCGGCGAGGCCCCGGGTGAGCGCGATCAGCAGGTGGTGGCGGCTGGCCAGGTGCGCCCGCTCGTGCGCCAGCACGGCTGCGAGCTGCGGTGGATCGAGCAGGGCCAGCGCTCCGCTGGTGACCACGATGGTGGCGGGCCGGCCGGACAGGCAGTAGGCGGCCGGCTGGGGCACATCCAGAACCACGGCGCGGTCGTCGCCTGGCAGCCTGCGGCCGGTGATGCGCGCTACGTCGGCGTGCGCGCGGGTCTGCTGCTGCGCACGCTGTACGGAGCGCCCGTACCGCCAGGCCAGCACCGCCGCGGCCAGCCCGGCGGCGACCGCGATCGCGCCCAGAGCGAGTTCGAAGACCGCGCTCTGGTACACGGCGGGGGCGCACTCGTGCCCGGCGATGGAGTGGCACACCACCTCGGCCAGGCGGTTCCAGCCCGCGGCCGCGGCCCTCCCGAGGAACAGTAGCGCCGCGGCCGCCGAGGCCAGCGCGCTCGCCATCGCGGTCAGCCACGCCGCCAGCCCCAGACGGGCGCTGATGCCGCGTCCGGTCAGCGGCGCCAGCAGCGCCGGCGCCCACCACGCCACGGCCAGCGCGCAGCCGAACATCAGCGCCGCCGGTCTCACTGGGGCCGCCGCTCCGCCAGGCGCCGCACCACCGCGCGCAGCATCTCGGACTCTTCGCCGTCCATCTGGGCGACGAAGTGGCTGAGCACGGCCTGGGTGTCCCCGCCGCCGTCCAGCGCCTCCCGCATCAGCCGCGCGCTGTACTCCTCGCGGCTGGCGGTCGCCGTGTACCGGTACGCCTTGCCGTCCTTGACCCGGGCCAGCCATCCCTTGCGGTGCAGGTTGTCCATGGTGGTCATCACGGTCGTGTAGGCGATGACGCGCTCGGCCTGCAGCTCCTCGAACAGCTCCCGCACGGTGACCGGGCCGTCGTGATCCCACACCCGGTGCATGATCACCGCTTCCAGGTCGCCGAACCCGCGCATGCCGCCTCCTCGGTTCTCGCCGCCAGGATATGAGCCTCAGCTCTGTCTCCTCGGCGGCTGGAACCATCTACTATCTATGTACGTACGTAGTAGATAGTAGATGTCGCATGGGCATCCAGCAAGCGGAAGGGCGGTCGCGGTGATGAGCAAGGGCGGGCGGAAGCAGGCGCAGCGCGCCAGGGGAAAGGTGGCAGCCCAGCGGCCTAGCGGGACGGTGACAGCCCAGCAGGCCAGGCAAAAAGCGGCAGCCCAGCGGGCCAGGGCCCGGCGCGCCGAGACGCGCCGCCGGGCGCTGGTCGTCGGCGGCGCGATCACGGTCGTGCTCGCGGTGGTGGCAGCGCTGATCGCGGTCAAGCTGACCCGCACGCCCGCACGCGCCGCCTCCGCGACCACCGACGCCGCCGTCGAGCAGGCGATCGCGAGCATCCCGGCTGCCACGTTCAACGCGGTGGGCGCGGGCACCGCCGCCCCCCTCAAGACGGTTAGCGGCCAGCCGGAACTGAGCCTCGACGGCAAGCCGGAGGTCCTCTACATGGGCGGCGAGTACTGCCCGTACTGCGCCGCCGAGCGGTGGGCGGTCGCCGCCGCGCTCGACAGGTTCGGCGTGCTGTCCGGCACGAAATTCATCCACTCCTCGCCCACCGACGTCTACCCGGACACCCCGACGATGTCGTTCTACACGTCCAGCTACACCAGCAGGTACCTGGCGTTCGTGCAGGTGGAGTGGTACAGCGAGAAGCCGGATTCAGCGACCCCGACCGGCTACGCCTACCTGCAGCGGCCCACGTCCGAGCAGGCCGCCCTGATCAGCAGGTATTCCGGCGACGCGTTCCCGTTCGTCGACATCGGCAACCGGTACGTGGTGAGCGGCGCGCAGTACCTGCCGTCGGCCCTGGCGGGCATGACCTGGGCCCAGGTGGCCGCGGCCATGCGGGATCCGTCCAGCGCGGTCGCCGCCGGCATCGACGGCGCGGCGAACATGATCACCGCGGCGATCTGCAAGCTGACCCACGGCCAGCCCGCCAGCGTCTGCAACTCGGCAGGAGTCAGGGCGGCGGACGGGTCGATCTGAGCGCACCGGCGCGGCGGATCAGCCGCGCCGGTAGCGCAGCACGGCGATCGGCGTGAACACGACGATCAGCAGCGCCGACCAGGCTAGGGCCAGGCCGAGGTCGCTGGCCGACCCGGCGATCAGCGAGCGCACCGCGGTGACCATCGGCGTGATCGGCTGGTACCTGGCAAACGGCTGCAGCCATCCCGGCATGGTGCCCGCCGGTACGTAGGTGCTGGAGATGAACGCGAAGACGAACGCGATCATCGACATCCCCTGGGCAGCCTGGGCGTTCGGCGAGACCAGCCCGATGACGATGAACACCATCGTGAACACGACGCCGTAGAGGAGGCACAGCCCAAGAGCGGCCAGGCCCTCGGCCACGGTCCCGCCGAGCCGGAAGCCGAACAGGAACCCGAAGGCCGCGGTGACCAGGATCGACCACGCGTTGGTCGTTGTGTCGGCGAGCGCGCGGCCGGCCACGA
>JASHPR010000434.1 GCA_030038015.1 Streptosporangiaceae bacterium | reverse complement strand
ACCCGGGGTTCAGCCTGGCCGCGCTGGCCGCCGAGCTGGCCGACGCCCGGGGCCGGCTGGACGCGCTGTCCACCGGGGAGGACACCACCGACGTGCGCGCGGTGCTGTCGTGGTCCTACCAGGCGCTGGCCCCGCCCGCGGCCCGGCTGTTCCGCCTGCTGGGCCTGCACCCCGGCCCGGACATCGCCGCGCCCGCCGCGGCCAGCCTGGCCGGCCAGCCGCTGACCGCCACCCGGGTGCTGCTGCGCGAGCTGACCCGCGGCCACCTGCTCGCCGAGCCCCAGCCCGGCCGGTATGCCTTCCACGACCTGCTCCGCGCCTACGCCGCCGAGCACGCCGCCGCCACCGAGACCCCGGCCGCCCGCCGCGCCGCCACCGCCCGCATGCTCGACCACTACCTGCACACCGCCCACACCGCCGCCATCCTGATCAACGGCGCGCGCGGCTCGCTCTCCCTGAGCCCGGCGGAGCCGGGGGCGGTGCCGGAGGAGCTGGAGGGCCACGAGCAGGCGATGGCCTGGCTCGCCGCCGAGCACCATGTCCTGCTCGGGGTCAGCAGGCTCGCCGCGGAAGCAGGCTTCGGCGTGCACGCCTGGCAGCTGCCCTGGGCCCTCGCCGACTACCTGCAGCGGCAGGGCGAGTGGCCTGACCTCATCGCCATCCAGCGTGCGGCGCTCGCCGCCGCGGAGCGCCTCGGCGACAGCGCGGGCCAGGCCTGCGCGCACCGCTACCTGGGCCGGGCGTGCTTCGACCTGCACTCCTGGGATGACGCCCGCACCCACCTGAGCCAGGCACTCCAGCTCCACGCCGACCTCGGCGACGCCGTCGGCCAGGCCCGCTCGCACGTCAGCCTCGGCGCCGTCATGGAGCGGCTGGGCAGGTACGGCGAGGCGCTCGGCCACGCCCGCCGGGCGCTGGCCCTGTTCGGCGAGGCGGGCAACCGGCCGGGGCAGGCCAGGGCGCTGAACAACATCGGCTGGTACCACGCCCTGCTCGGCGACCACCACCAGGCCCTGATGCGCAGCAGGCAGGCCCTTGGCCTGCAGCGGGAACTCGGCGACCGCTGCGGCGAGGCCAACACCTGGGACACCCTCGGCTACTCGCACTACCACCTCGGCCAGCACGCCAAGGCCACCAGCTGCTACCAGCAGGCCGCCAGCCTGTTCGCGGAGATCGGCGACCGCATCGGCCAGGCGGAGACACTCGTCCACCTCGGCGACCGGCACAGCGCCGCCGGCCGGCGGCAGGCCGCGGTCGCGGTCTGGCGGCAGGCGCTGCGCATCCTGGACGAGCTGCGCCATCCCGACGCCGACGAGGTCCGCGAGAAGCTGGGCCGCGCGGCCGAGCCGGCCACGTCGCGGCCGACCGCCTGAGCCTCAGGACGGGGAGGTGCAGGCCACCGCGGCCTCGCTGGTGAGCATCAGGAAGGTCAGGCTCTCCTGGAGGTACAGGGTGACCTCGGTGCCGGTGTGGCTGAGGTAGCCGATCGAGAGGTCCTGGCCGAGCTGCAGGCTGAAGTCGCCGCCCCGGGTGGTCAGCACGATCGCGCCGCTGATCGCCGGCGCCCAGATGATGTCGCCGCTGAGCTGCCGCCTGATGTGCTGGATGACCGGGTAGCCATGGTCGCTGGTCTCGCTGACCTCGGTGTAGGCGCTGGCGCTGAGCACCGCCGAGTACGGGCCGTCGACGCCGGCCACCCGGAGCTGGCTGAGCGCCTGGGCGATCGCCGCCGGGTACTCCCTGACGTCGGTCGGCAGGATCACCGGGGGGTTGCTCGACCCCTCGCGGATGCCGTCGATGCCCGCCGGCCCGTAGCCCTCGAAGATCGCCCCGTCCTCGGCAAACGCGATCTGCCTCGCGGCGTCCTTCACCGGCTGCCAGTCGGCGTCCCGGGCCCCCCGTGCCACGTCATCGATCTCCTCGCGGCTCAGCGTGAACGGCGCGCGCAGCTCCACCAGCGGCGCCACCTGGCGCAGGCGGGCCTGGACGCCATCGCCCGGCGGGTCGATGTCGCGCACCCGGCCGGTCCCCACCGCGGAGAAGGCCACGCCCGCGGGCCCGGCCACGTCCACCACGCGCCGCCCCGCCAGGTTGCGCTTGAACGTGCGGGCCGCCTCCTCCTCGATCTGCGCCCAGGCCTCGTCGGAGACCGGCGCGAGCTCACGGTGCAGGTTATTCATCGTGGGATGCTCCCCTCAGGCTGCCGATGTTCAGTGAGCCGCTTGGCCGCGGCGGGCCGGGCTGCTGCGTGCTTGCCCCGGCCCCGGCGTCGCCTTCGCCGCCGCCGTCCTCGCCGCCGCTGGCCAGGCCTTCCAGCATGGGCGCCGGCGGCACGAAGAACAGCCCGCCGGTCACCGCCCGGCTGACGTCAAGCAGCCGGTCGTAGTTACCCTCCGGCCGGCCGATGAACATGTTCCGCAGCATCAGTTCGGTCGTGGCCGGCGAGCGCGCGTACCCGATGAAGTAGGTCCCGTACTCGCCCGCGGCGACCGAGCCGAACGGCATGTTGTCGCGGACGATCTTGACTTCCCTGCCGTTCTCGGTGATCGTTGTGAGCGCGTTGTGCGCATACGAGGGCTTCACCGGGTCGTCGAGCTCGATGTCGGCGAGCTTGGTCCGCCCGATCACCCGTTCCTGCTCCCCGACAGGGAGCGCGTTCCAGGCCTCGATGTCGTGCAGGTACTTCTGCACGATCACGTAACTGCCGCCCGCGAAGGCCGGGTCCTCGCCGCCGATGATCACCGAGTCGAACGCGAGCCGGCCCTCGGGGTTCTCGGTCCCGTCCACGAAGCCGAGCAGGTCGCGGTGGTCGAAGTAGCGGAACCCGTGCACCTCGTCCGCCACGGTGACCGCGCCGGCCAGCCGCGCCATGATCTGGGTGGCCAGCTCGAAGCACAGGTCCATGCGCGCGGCGCGGATGTGGAACAGCAGGTCACCGGGTGTGGCGGGGGCGTACCTGGGGCCGGATCGCAGCTCGGTGAACGGGTGCAGCCCGGCGGGCCTGGGGCCGCCTGCCAGCCGGTCCCACGCGCCCGCGCCGATGCCGGCCACGCACGTCAGGTAGTCCTCGGTGCCCCGGAAGCCCACGGCCCTGACCAGCGCGGCCAGGTCGCCGCACAGCCCGCGCACCGTGCCCGCGCTGTCCTCCCCCTCGTTGACCACGACGACCAGGAAGATGGCCGCACCGGTCAGCGGCGACAGGATGGCCTGCGGCTCGGCAGCCGCGGACCCGGCCGCATCGGTGGTCACCGGTCTATCCTGCCCCATCGGCGCGGCCCCGCGCCGGCCGGCGCCGCACCCGGCCCGGTGGGATGACGTCCTAGCGCGGCAGGTCTGCGGTCAGCGCCCGGCAGGCGCCGGTGACCGCGGTCCGCAGCAGCGCGCCGGCCCTGCCGACGGCTTCCGTCAGGCACCCCGGGTCGGGCTCCAGGCCGGCCAGGATCCCGTCCACGGCGCGCAGCCCGGCCCGGTCGGCCAGCCTCTTCTCGTTGGTCACCCACTGCCCGGCCGCCGCCAGCACGGCATGCGCGGCCTGGCAGGCCGCGACGGCGATCGTGCCGGCCGTCTCGGTCAGCCTCCCGCTGGCGGCGTAGGCGCCGCGGCCGTAGTCCAGCGTGGCCTGGGCGTCCTGCCACCACCGCGCGGCGGCGGCGGCGCGCAGCGCCTCCGGGTACGCCGGGTGGACCAGGTCGTCCGGCAGATCGCCGGCCAGCAGCTTGCTGCCCGCCAGTTCCGCCAGCACGATGTAGGTGGGGACCCCGGCGAGGTGGAACATCAGCCGCTCGATGCCGAACCGGCCGGCCCGCGCCTCGGCCAGGTGATGCTCCACGTCGCCCAGGTCGCGGTAGTGGATGTCGGCCTTGCGCCCGTCGACCCGCAGCCAGGCGCCCCCGTTGAACACCCCGCCGCCCCAGCCGCCGATGCCGGAGACCGTTCCCGGCCAGCCGATGGCACGCAGGTCATCCGGGTCGAACCCGCCGCGGTAGTACACGGCGAAGTCCCAGTCGCTGTCCGGCCGGCTGGTCCCGGCCCCGCGGGAGCCGCCCAGCGTGACGGCACGCACGCCGGGCAAGCGCGCCAGCCGCTGCGTGACGTAGCCACAGAACGCGTCGTCCGGCCTCATGGTGCGGACGATAGAGCCTGCCCCCCCGTGCGCGGAACCGGCTTTTCCCGGCCTGGCCGGCCCGGGGGCGTCAGGATGGTCATGAGCGTCTGCCCGTCGCCGTGCGGCTCGAACGTCACGGTCACCACGCTGTCCCGGTCGGACTCGTCCCAGACGGACGGCCGCTCCGGTCGTCCTGCCGGCTCCGCTCGAGCCGTGCCGCCAGCGCGTCCGCGCTCGCCGGCCAGAACGCGGTCTGCTCGGCGATCCAGGCCTGGGCCAGGCGCAGCCCGTCCGGCCTGAGCGACAGCCAGTGCTCCCTGCCGCGCACCTCGCGGCGGATCAGGCCCGCCGCCTCCAGCACGCCGACGTGCCTGGACACGCCGGCGAACGACATCGGCAGCGGCCTGGCCAGGTCTATGATCCTGGCATCACCGGCCCTCAGCGCGACCAGGAGGGCCCGCCGGGTCGGGTCGGCGAGCGCCGCGTAGGTGCGGTCCAGCAGCTCATCTTCAACCATCCTGTTGACCTTACCCGGCGGCCATAATATTCAACATAACTGTTTAACTTTAGCGGAAGGAGGGCCGCGCCGTGGATGAGCACCCGGTGGTCCCGGCCGAAGAATGGGCTGACGCCCGCACCGCGCTGATGGCGCGGGAGAAAGAGTTCACCCGGCAGCGCGACGAACTCGCCCGGCAGCGGCGTGACCTGCCCTGGGAGGCGGTGACCACGGAGTACTTCTTCGAGGGCCCGGACGGGACACGGACCCTGCCGCAGCTGTTCGACGGGCGGAGCCAGCTGATCGTCTACCACTTCATGTTCGCCCCGGACTGGGACGAGGGGTGCCCGAGCTGCTCGTTCTGGGCGGACACGTTCAACGGCAGCATCGAGCACCTGCACGCGCGCGACGTGACCATGGTCGCCATATCCCGGGCGCCGCAGCCCAGGCTGGCCGCGTATGCCAGGCGGATGGGCTGGACCTTCCCGTGGTTCTCGTCCGGGGGCACCGACTTCAACTGCGACTTCGGCGTCTGGTTCACGCCGGATTCGCTGGCCGACGGGACCGCCAGCTACAACTACGGGACGATCAAGCCCGACCGTGAGGACCTGCCGGGCATCAGCGTCTTCTGCTACCGCGACGGCCAGGTGTTCCACACCTACTCGGCGTACTCACGCGGCATCGACATGATGAACGGCACGTACCAGTACCTGGACCTGGTCCCGAAGGGGCGCGACGAGGCCGGCCTGCCGCACCCCGCCGCCTGGCTCCGCCGCCACGACGAGTACGGGAGGTAGTGTTCACCGTCGCTCGTGCCGCCGATGGCCGCGGCGTCACGTGACGTTCACGGTGTTTTGTCAGCGTTTCCGGCATGGCTGATTCCTCCCTCACCCGCCGCCAGGTGCTCGCCGGGGCAGGCGGCACCGGCCTGCTCGCCGCCGCGGGCCCGCTCGGCATCCTCGGCCAGGCACGCTCCCAGGCCCGCGCGACGTCCGCAGGGGCCGACGGCACGCCGGAGCAGATCCATCTCACCTGGGGCGCGGACCCGGCTTCGAGCGTCACGGTCTCCTGGGCGTCGCCGGCCCAGGCGGCCGGCGCGCGGGTGCTGCTGGGCCCGGGCCGCGGCCGCGTCGTGCCCGCGATCCAGCGGACCTACACCGACGGCATCAACGGCGAGACCGTCTGGACCTACCATGCCGAGCTCACCGGGCTCGCGCCGGACACCGAGTACCCCTACACCGTGACGGCGGACAACGACAGCAGCTCGCCGCCGTTCGCCGCCACGTTCCGGACGGCACCGGCCGGGCGGGCGGCGTTCCGCTTCACCAGCTTCGGCGACCTGGCCACGCCGAACACCCAGTGGGTGCTCTCCTACGGGCAGAGCGCCTACGCGGTCGCGGCCGTCGAGTCCTTCCGCCCGCTGTTCCACCTGCTCAACGGCGACCTGTGCTACGGCGACCTGAACCCGGCGTCGCAGCCCGAGGTGTGGCGGGACTTCGGCAACAACAACCAGACGTCGGCGCCGAACCGGGCCTGGATGCCCTGTCCCGGCAACCACGAGGTGGAGTTCGACAACGGGCCGCAGGGGTTCACCTCGTACCTGACCAGGTACCTGCTGCCGGACAACGGCGTGCCCGGGTTCCGCGGCCGGTGGTACGCGTTCCGGGTCGGCGCGGTGCTGTTCGTCTCGCTCGACGCCGACGACGTGGTCTACCAGGACGCCGGGGCGTTCGTCGCCGGGCCGGCCGCGCTGGCGCCCGCGGCGGGCACCGGCAACCCGGCGATCGAGCCCGGCACCTCGTTCTACATCCGCGGCTACTCGGGCGGCGCGCAGACCGCCTGGCTGGAGCGGACGCTCGCGGCGGCGCGCTCGGACCCGTCGACCGACTGGATCATCGCCCAGATGCACCAGATCGCCTGCTCGTCCTCTGCCACCGGCAACGGCTCCGACCTCGGCATACGCGAGACGTGGCTGCCGCTGTTCGACCGCTACGGGGTCGACCTCGTGCTCAACGGCCACGACCACGACTACGAGCGGTCCTTCCCGTGCCGGGGCTTCGACAGCATGGCCGGCACGGAGGTGGCCACCGGGGCGCCCGTGCAGACGCTGCGGCCGCACCCGGTCACCACCGAGGACACCGGCGTGTTCGACACCAGCAAGGGCACGGTCCACCTGGTGCTCGGCTGCGGCGGGACCGACGCCAACCTCGACGACTACGGCGTGGACAAGTCCGACGGGCTGCCCCGGGCGAAGGTGTTCACCCGGGCGAACCGGCCGGCGCCGACCTCGACGGCAGGCGTGTACGCGCGGGCGGCCGCCGACGCCGTCGAGGACGCCACGTGGTCTGCCAGGCGTGACACCTCCACCGGCTACGGGATCGCCGTGTTCGACGTGGACCCCGGCGTCCCGGGCGGGCTGACCAGCATCACGGTCACCCAGTACCACGCGGTGGGCGCGGACCCGGTCAACCCGGCGACCGGCGAGCGCGGTGCCCCCACGCCGGCCTACACGGAGTTCGAGACCTTCACCCTGGTGCGGCCCCGGTCCGGTCACGGGGGCCGCTCGGTCGGCGCGGCGGAGGCTTCGGTGACCGCCTGACGCCCCCCGGCCCGGCCGGCCGTTGAACCGGGCCGGCCTGGGGGGCGTGGGAAAGGGCATGGACCGATCGCACCTGCCGCGGCGGCCGGGGCGGCTTGCCCTGCGGCTGGCCGGGTCCGGGCTGCTCATCGCCACCGGGGCGATCCACCTGGACCTGTACCTGACCGGGTACCGGACGATCCCGACGGTCGGCTGGCTGTTCCTGCTGCAGGTGATCGCCGCGTTCGGCCTGGCCGTCGCCGTTGGCCTGCTCGGCAGCAGGCTCGCGGCCGCCGCCGGGGCGCTGCTCGCCCTGGGCACCCTCGGCGGCTACCTGCTGTCCGTCTGGTCCGGCCTGTTCGGGTTCCGGGAGGTCCGGACGACCGCGGGGATCGTCGCCGGGGTGATCGAGGTCGCGGCGTTCGCGGTGCTGGCCGCGCTTACGCTGGCGTCCGGGCCGCAGCATGCCGCGCGGGGCCGGCGGGTGGCCGGGGTCCGGGCCGGCCTGCCCGCTGCCCCCGCTGCCCCCGCTGCCTTCGCGGCGGCCGGCGTGCTGTCGGTGCTCTCCCTGGTGCTGCTCGGGGTGGCCGTGGCCGGGGCGGGCGGGACCTCCGGCGCCGCCCCGGCCGGGTCCCCGTCCGGCCAGGTCCTGAAGACGACCCGGATCAAGGGCGTGACCGTGCTCACCAACGCCAGGGGCTTCACCCTGTACTGGTTCGCGCCCGACACCCCAGCGAAGTCGGCCTGCTATGCGGCCTGCGCCGCGTACTGGCCGCCCGTGCTCGGCCGCCAGAAGGCGGGCCCCGGCGTCACCGGCACGATCGGCACGATCCGGCGGGCCGACGGCACGATCCAGGCCACCTACGACGGGCATCCCCTCTACACCTACATCGGTGACAGCGGCCCCGGGCAGGCCACCGGCAACAACATCAGCCTGAACGGGGGGCTGTGGCACGAGGTGGTCGCCTCAGGCTGATCCGGCGCCGGGGTCAGCGCCGTTGGGCCCCGTGGAACGGGCGGCCGCCCGGCGAAACGGGCGGCGGTTCAGGCTGGCTTTGCGGCTTGCTGTGGCGGCGCTTTGGCGGTGCGCCTGGCGAGCAGGCCTGCAAGCAGCATGACGAGCACGCCGATCCCCACGCCGCACAACGTCCACAGCACCCGGTAGCCCTCGGCGCCGTAGTTGGAGGGCTGCGGAAGGTCCACCAGGATCAGCACTCCCGCGGCGATGGCCCCGCAGTAGAGCGCGTAGTTCCAGAAGCGGATCGCCGCCCCGTGCATCAGCAGGACGAGCGCGACCACTTCGAGTCCGAGCTCGATTGCGAACAGCCTGAGTCCGTGTTCATCGGCGGGGATCAGCAACAGCAGCGCGGCCGCGGCGGCGCCGAGCAGCGCGCCGGCCAGGCGCTGGGCGGCTACCAGCGTGGACTGCTGCAGGCTCGGCTTCATCGCGACCATGGCCGCGACCGGCATCCAGTAGCCGTGCGGCAGGTCCAGTCCGAACGCGAGCGCGACGCTGCCGGCTACGGCCAGAGCGCGGATCACGGCAAACATGATCAGCGGCCGGGTCAGCTTCTGCCGCGCGGTGTCACCGGGCAGC
Source organism: Streptosporangiaceae bacterium (assembly GCA_030038015.1). Lineage (GTDB taxonomy): Bacteria > Actinomycetota > Actinomycetes > Streptosporangiales > Streptosporangiaceae > JASHPR01. The sequence goes on along the minus strand of JASHPR010000434.1, from coordinate 942 downwards.
TCCGTGACCGGCTGGGGCCGGTCCTCGCGCCCGCGGACCAGCCACCCGGCGAACGTCACCGCGATCCACAGCGCCGACCCCCCGGCCCAGGCCAGCACCTGAGCCCAGGTGTAGCTGGCGATCCGGGTGTGATGATGCAGGCTGAACGCGAGCGCGAGGGCGACGATGAACCACAGGTTGAGCAGCAAGGCGACAACGAACCTGCGCACCCCGAAGGTGACCGCCAGGCCCCCTGCCAGCGTGACCGCGAATGCCGCCAGCACCAGCCAGCCCCAGGCGTCTGCGCCGATGCCAAACCCCAGCGCGGTCAGGCCCGCGCCGATCAGGGCAAAAGCGGCGATGTGCGACGCGCGGTGCCCGTAGCCGCCGCCCGGGTCGGCCAGCCCCGCAAACAGCAAGCCGAACAATGCGCTGAGCAGATACTGCTCGTACCCGATCGCCCAGAAGACGACCAGCGGCACCAGCGCCACGTCCAGGAACATCACCGCTCGCGGCCAGTTGAGCCCCGGGGGGTTGAGCTCGAACACCCTCGACAGCCAGGTCCTGACCGTCGCCCCGTGAGCCGGCTGCTTTTCTCCCCCGCTTGCACTGGCCATGGTCGCCCCCGCTCGCCTTAGCCGCCGGGCATGCCGCTCCGGTCGCCGCGTTCGGCGATGTCGGCGGGATCGGCCCGGAATGACCCGCACGCCCGGCGCGATCTCGCTGATACCGTCCCCGCGGTCGAAACCGCCCGGTGTTACCCCGATGCCTCCGGCAGCAGCCGCTCACGCCGCTGCTGCTGCCCGGCGGGCGTGTACCCCCCGTTGCGCACGCCGCTTGCCCCGGTCCTACCCCGGCAGCCAGCCGGGGTCACGACCCGGTCTCTCCGGCCACGGGCCACCCTCCCCCGCCGCGTGAACGCGCGGCCTCAGCCCGCGGCGGCGGCCAGGGCCGGCAGCAGGT
>JASHPR010000433.1 GCA_030038015.1 Streptosporangiaceae bacterium | reverse complement strand
CCGTCGGCCCTCGCCAACATGACCTGGTCCCAGGTGGCCGCCGCGATGCGGGATCCGTCCAGCCCGGTCGCCAAGGACATCGACGGCGCCGCGAACATGATCGCTGCGGCGATCAGCAAGCTGACCAACGGCCAGCCGGCCAGCGTCGCCACCTCGGCGGGGGTCAGCGCGGCGAGCGCGTCGATCTGACCCACCGCAGGCCGGCTGGCCGCGCCGGGAACGGCGCGGCCAGCCGCGGTGGCAGCCGAGCACGGCAAGCGGCGTGAAGATCCCCCAGCAGCAGCGCGGACCACGCCAAGGCCAGGCCGAGGCCGCTGGTCAACCGGCCCGGCACCGGCCCGCACCGGGTACGCCGGGACTACCCGCCGCCCGTCACCGGCGGATCGTCCGGAAGGCGCTGGTCACGATCGGCAGGGTGAACTCGCCGGACGAGGTCTCCGGGCGCACGCCTAGGTAGGCGCGAACCGCGGCGAGGAGCCGTGCTCGCTCGGCCTCGGGCATGACCAGCATCTGCGAATGCGTGGCGATGGTGGCGACGAGGGAGTCCGCCGTGCGGCGCTGGCCGTGCGGGAACTCGGCGTGCTCCACCGGGCCGAACAGCGCCAGCACGCCGGACTGTGCCATCCGCGTTTCCTCGCCGGAGGCACGCGACTCGCTGAGCGTGCGTCTGCCGGTACCCCCGGTCACCGCGGCCAGGCCAGCGACCCACTCCACACGGTCGTCATCGAGGTTCCACAGCCCCGCGAGCACGCCGCCGGGGACGAGGACGCGCGCGATCTCCGGCGCTGCCAGGTCCATGTCGAACCAGTGCAGGGCCTGTCCCGCGAGCACGGCGTCGACGGATGCGTCCGGCAAGGGGATGGCTTCTGCCCGGCCGGAGAGCGAGCGCACGCCCGGCAGGGCGCGGCGGAGCTCGGCCAGCATCGCCGGATCGGGCTCCACGGCGGTCACGTCGGCGCCGAGGCTCACCAGCATGGCGGTGAGCTTGCCCGTGCCGGCACCGAGGTCGAGCACGCGGGGCGCCGGGCCGGCCGGCGCGAGGGCCCAGCGCACCGCGGCCTCCGCGTAGTCCGGGCGGTGCTCGGCGTAGGCCGTGGCCGCCGTGCCAAAGGATGACCTCCGTCGTGCTCGTTCGTCCGGTTCCACGGCTTTACGGTACTGCCGGGCGAAGCCATGCCGGCGGAGGCGTGACCGCCCCCCGGCTGTCGCGAGGCACCCCGCCGCGGCTGCCGCTAGCCGCGGCGGTAGCGGAGAACGGCGAGCGGCGTGAAGATCACGAGCAGCGCCCCCGACCAGGCCAGGGCCAGGCCCACGTCGCTAGCCGAGCCGGCGAGCAGGGAACGGATCGCATCGACCATGGGCGTGACCGGCTGATACTTCGCGAACGGCTGCAGCCAGCCGGGCATGCTGGCCGCCGGGACATAGGTGCTGGAGATGAACGCGAACACGAACGCGATCATCGACATGCCCTGCGCAGCCTGGCCGTTCGGGGCGGTCAGGCCGAGGACCATGAACACCACCGTGAACACCAGGCCGTAGAGCAGGCACAGCCCAAGCGCCGCCAGGCCGTCAGGCACGGTGCCGCCCAGGCGGAAGCCGAACAGGAAGCCGAACGCTGCGGTGACCAGGATCGACCACGCGTTCGTGAGGAAGTCGGCCGCGGCGCGGCCCGCGACGATCGAGATCCGGGGCACGGGGAGCGACAGCAGCCGTCCGGTGAACCCGCCCGCTCGGTCCTCGGCCACCGCCACGGCGATCGCGCCGCCGGTGAACAACACGATCGTGGCCACGTATCCGGGCACAAAGAAGTCGGCGTACCTGGACGCGCCGCCCTGGATGTAGCCGCCGAAGACGTACCGGAACATGAACAGGAACAGCACCGACTGGACCACAGCCATCGCCCACAGGCCTGGCGTCCGGTAGTACTTGCGCAGTGCGCGCCGTGCGACCTGGGCGGCGGCCGAGGCAGCGCCGGGCGGCGTGGCCGGTCGGGTGATGGCGGCCGGGCGGATTGCCGTGGCTTCGGTGGTCATCGTGAGCTCCCCTCGGTGACATGCGCGGCGGTCGCGTCCGGGGCCGCTGCTGCGGCCTCGTTGCCGGTAAGGGCCAGGAACACCTCGTCGAGCGTGGGCCGACGCAGGCCGATCTCGTCGACGCCGGTCCCGGCGTCGGCCAGGCCACGGATCACCGCGGCCAGTTCGGCGGCGCCGCGTCCAGCCGGGGCGCTGACCCGCCGCCCGGACCGGTCCAGCCGGGGTGGGACCCCGGTGACACGCCGCAGCACCGCGGCTGCCTCGTCGAGCCGGGAAGCGTCGGCCACAACCGCCTCGATCACGTCGCGTCCCACGCTGGCCTTGAGGTCCCCGACGGTGCCGGCGGCAACGGTGCGGCCGTGGTCGATCACCACCACGCGATCCGCGAGTTCGTCGGCCTCGTCCAGGTAGTGCGTGGTCAGCAGGATGTCGGTGCCCGCCGCGGCCAGGCGGCGGACGGCATCCCAGACCTCGCGCCGGCCGGCCGGGTCCAGGCCGGTGGTCGGCTCGTCGAGCAGCAGCAGCCGCGGCGCGCCGACCAGGCTGGCTCCGAGGTCGAGCCGGCGGCGCTGACCGCCGGAGTAGCCTGCGCTGCGCCGGTTCGCGACCTCGCCCAGGCCGAGCTGCCCGATCACGGCGGCCGCCGCGCGCCGCGCCGCGTCCCGGCCGTGCCCGAACAGCCTGGCCGTCATCTCGAGGTTCTCCCGGCCGGTCATCGAGGGCTCCACGGCCGCGAACTGGCCCGCGAGGCCGATGTCCCGGCGGACGGCAACCGGGTCGCGCACCACGTCGTGGCCCCGGACCCGCAGTTCGCCGCGGGTCGGCCGCTGCAGCGTGGCGATCGTGCGCACGAACGTCGTCTTCCCCGCGCCGTTGGGCCCGAGGATCGCCAGCACCTCCCCGGGCGGCGCGGTCAGGTCGAGCCCGTCGAGCGCGGTGACCTTGCCGAACCTCACGGTGATGCCGCGTGCTTCCAGCAGCGGCGCGTCCTGCGTGATCATCTCGCCGTCCCCTCGTCTCCCGGCCATGGCCCTGATCGCGTCATATCTCGATAGTAACTTTACTACTAGTAAATAGTCAACTTGAATTAGAGAAACTAGTTGCTCAGCTACTATTTCGGTCGCTGCAGGCGGATCGTGAGGTCCTGCAAACGGGTCACCGAGTCCTGCAGGCGGATCACGTGAGTGATGGCGGGGCCTGGGCGATGGGAGCGTGCTGTAGCGATGCCCGGTGTGTGCCGGCGGATGCAGGCCTGGCCGGCACCGGGTCGCCGCCCTTCTGCTGCGCGACTACTAGTCTCCGGGCAACTAGTAGAATGGCCTGATGGACCCGACCTTCCGCCCGTCGCCGCTCGGCCTTGCCGTGCTGGCCATGCTGGTCCCGGGGCCGCTGCACCCGTACGGCATCCAGCGCCTGATCAAGCAGTGGGGCAAGGACGAAGTCGTCAACGTGGAGCAGCGCGCGAACCTGTACAAGACGATCAGGCGCCTGCACGAGGCCGGGCTGATCGCGATCCGGCAGACCGAGCGTGACCAGCAGTATCCCGAGCGCACCGTTTACGAGCTGACCGGGGCGGGCCGGCGCGGGCTGCCTGGCTGGCTAACTGAGATGCTGGCCACCGTCCGCAACGAGTACCCGAGGTTCCCCGCCGCGCTCTCGTTCGCCATGGGCCTGCCGCCGGCCGGACTCCTGGCCGCGCTGGAGCAGCGGGCGGCCGTGCTCCGGGAGGACCTGGCCAGGCTCGAAAAGCTGCTGGACGATTACTCGGGCTCGCTGCCGCGGGTGACCCTGCTGGACGACGAGTACCGGCGCGCGGTCACCGCCGCGGAGCTGGCCTGGATCGACGGAGTGCTCAGTGACCTTCGATCTGGAGCCCTGACCTGGGACGAAGAGCAGCTTGCCGCAGTCGCGGCCGAGGATCTCACCGCCGTGGCACCGGATCTCCCGCCGGAATACGGCGCCGAGGGCGCCGAAGGCCCCGGGACGGAGCGGCCTCGCGCCGAAAAGCCAGATGATCTTGACGCCCGCCCAATATGACTGGTTTTCAGGGCGTCCAAGATCTCTTCTGGGCCGCTCTGGGGCCTGATGCAGGAAAGGCCGTAAGCTCGGCGGCGAGGCCGGGGGACGTCGCGGGGCGGTGGCGGCCGGGCTACGCGCGGCGAGGCCGGGGGACGTCGCGGGGCGGCGGGGCTACTCGGCGGCGAGGCCGAGGAAGCGGGCGAAGTTGTCGCCGAGCAGGCCGTCCAGCTTGGGCTGCGGCAGCGGGTCAAGCCCGGCCGCGTCCGCCTCGTCGTTGACCGACCGCACCTTCTCGGCCAGCGCGACCGGGTCGTAGAGGAACCCCGGGTAGTCGGTGCCGAAGAACAGCTTCTCCAGCGGCACGAACATCGGCTCGCACCGGCGCAGCAGCGCCAGCAGGTCCCGCCGGGTGATGCTGGCCAGCAGGTACGACAGCTCGCCGTAGAAGTTCGGGTGCTTGGTCAGCAGGAACAGCGCCTCGTCCACCCACGGGTGCCCGCAGTGCGCGACGATCACCCGCAGGTCGCGGAAGCACCGGCCGACGTCGTCGAGCAGCGCGGGCCTGCCGAGCTCCAGCGCCGCGTCGATCCTGGTCGAGCCCGCCTGGTGGATCATCACCGGGATGCCCAGCTCGCCGGCGGCCTGGTACACCGGGAAGGCCAGGTCGCGGTCGGCGGGGGACCAGTGCTGGTACATCGGGTACAGCTTCACCCCGGACAGGCCCAGCTCGGTGACCGCCCGGCGTAGCTCGGCCACGGCCGCCCGCACTCCGCGCAGCGCCGGGTTCACCGACGCGAAGCCGATGAACCGGTCCGGGGCGGCCCGGACCACGGCGGCCACGTAGTCGTTGCACCGTTCCGGGTCTGGCGGCCCCGGAACGCCCAGCGTCCCGCCGGTGTCCACGGTGCCGATCAGCCGGCCCTCCAGGTACTGCGGCGACACCGCCAGCACCACGATCTTGTCGAACCCGGGGTGATCGCGCAGTGACTCGGCCGGGCCGATCAGCGGCCAGCCCCGGCCGGAATACCCGCTGGCCTCCCACTCGTCCTCGGTCGGCATCCGGTGCGAGGGCAGCACGCCCATGCTGCGGAAGATGCACAGCGAGCCCTCGCGCCCGTACCCGGCGGTGAACTCCGGGTCCGCCGCCAGGCTCAGGATGTGGCTGTGCGCGTCAATCAGCATCGGGCACCCGCCGGGCGTTGTACACGTGCGCCGGCTCGACCGGCACGTCATACCAGGGCTGGTACAGCGGGGCCAGGTACGGTTCGACCAGCGCGCCCAGCTCGGCCCAGCGCCGGACCTCGGCGGACGGCTGGTACACCCGGTCCCGCACCGCGGCGGCGAAATGGTCCCGCACCTGGTCCTCATCCACGGTCGTGACCCGCCCGTTTTCCATCAGCACCCGTCCGTGGGCCAGCACGAGGTCGATGTCGCTCGCGTCCGCGCGGTCGATGA
>JASHPR010000432.1 GCA_030038015.1 Streptosporangiaceae bacterium | reverse complement strand
GACGGGGCGGTGCACATCCGGCACCCGTTCGGCACCGACCTGGAGCTGCTCGCCGGTGCCGGCCCCGACGCCACGGCGCCGGTACCGCTGTTCTGCGAGAACGAGACCAACGTGGCGCGGCTGTTCGGCGCGGCGCCGGCTACCCCGTACCCGAAGGACGGCAACAACGACCACGTGATCGGCGGGGCCGCGACCGTCAACCCGGACCGCCGCGGCACCAAGTGCGCGTTCTGGTACCAGCTGACGGTCGCGCCGGGCTCGACGGCGCAGCTGCGGCTCCGGCTGCGGCCGGCCGGCGCCGGCCCCGGGCCGGTGGCGGCGCTCGGCGACGACTTTGACCGGGTGGTCGCGCTGCGCCGGGCGGAGGCGGACGAGTTCTACGCCGAGCTGACCCCGGCGAGCGCATCCGCCGACGAAACGATGGTGATGCGCCAGGCGTTCGGCGGGATGCTCTGGGGCAAGCAGTTCTACTACTACGACGTTGCGCGCTGGCTCGACGGCGACCCGGCCCAGCCGCCGCCGCCCCCGGGCCGCGCTGACGGCCGCAACAGCAGGTGGCGCAGTTTCGACGCCTTCGACATCATGTCGATGCCGGACAAGTGGGAGTACCCCTGGTTCGCCGCCTGGGACCTGGCCTTCCACTGCGTGGCGCTGGCCCACGTCGACCCGGGGTTCGCCAAGTACCAGCTGATCGCGCTGTGCCGGGAGTGGTTCCAGAACCCGACCGGGGCGCTGCCCGCTTACGAGTGGGACTTCGGCGACGTGAACCCGCCGGTGCAGGCCTGGGCCGCGCTGGAGGTGTTCGGCATCGACGGCGGCCGCGACCTGGACTTCCTCAGCCGGGTGTTCGACAAGCTGCTGGTCAACTTCACCTGGTGGGTGAACATGGAGGACGCCCAGGGGAACAACGTCTTCGAGGGCGGCTTCCTCGGGCTGGACAACATCGGCCCGCTGGACCGGTCGCACCTGCCCGTCGGCGGCACGCTAGAGCAGTCGGACGCCACCGGCTGGATGGCGGCCTACGCCATGTCCATGGGCGCCATGGCCGCCGTGCTGTACCGCAGCGGCCAGCGCCCGCAAGCCGACCTGGTGATCAAGTTCATGGAGCACTTCGCCGCGATCAGCGACGCCGTCGACGGCACGGGCCTGTGGGACAGCCAGGACGGGCTGTTCTATGACCGGCTGGTCACGCCCGGCGGCGCCGCTGTCCTGGTCCGGGTGCGGTCCATGGTGGGGATCATTCCGGCGCTGGCCGCCGCGGTCATCGACGAGCAGATGCTCCAGCGGGCTCTCGCGACGGGCCGGCGATTCGCGGGCTTCACCCGGCGCCACGGCCTGAGCGACATGGACAAGCTGCGCGAGGCTGGCCTGCTGCGCGGCCAGCCCGGTGAGCAGCGGCTGCTGCTGAGCGCGGTCGGCATCGACCGGCTGGAAAGGCTGTTCGTCAAGCTGTTCGACGAAAGCGAGTTCCTCTCCCCGTACGGGCTGCGCGCGCTGTCGGCCTACCACCGCGACCACCCGTACGAGCTCGACGTCGAGGGCGTCCGGGCCATCGTCGACTACGAGCCCGCCGAATCGACCACCGACATGTTCGGCGGCAACTCCAACTGGCGGGGACCACTGTGGTTCCCCCTCAACTACCTGGTGATCGACTCGCTCGAGCGCTACCACCGGTTCTTCGGCGACGAATTGACCGTCGAGTACCCGACCGGATCGGGGCGGCGGCTGCCGCTCGGCGCGGTGATCCAGGACCTGCGGGACCGGCTCATCTCGATCTTCCTGGTCGGCCCGGATGGCCGGCGGCCCTGCTTTGGGCGGGTCCAGCGGCTGCAGGGCGACCCGGCCTGGAAGGACAACCTGGTGTTCAACGAGTACTTTCACGGCGACAATGCCGCCGGGCTCGGTGCGTCGCACCAGACCGGCTGGACCGGGATCATCGCCGACGTGATCCGGCGGCGGCATGGGGCCGTCCCCAGCGCGGGTGACGTCGTCCGGGCCACCCGGCCGGAGGCGCAGCAGTGACCGCCGCGGCAGCCGGCGCGGCGGAGCGTCCAGCTTCCCGGCGATCGTCCCGCAGCGGCGCGAGGCCAGCCAGGGCTCGGTCACTACCGCACGATCGTCAGCCGCAGCGGCGCGGTACCGCAGACCTTCCGCTCTGCTGAGCGCAGAAGACGCTATCGCTGGCCGGCAGCGGGGCCTAGCGTGACGGTGGGGTTGCGCGCCGGCAGATCTGCCCGGCTGTCCCCGGCCGCACATCTAGGAGGCACCGTGACCAGCCGCCCAGCGCGTCAGGTTAGCGCCGTGCTGGTGCACGGCGGATTCCTTGGGCCGTGGATCTGGGCGGACACCGCCAGGCTGCTCCGAGCCCGCGGGGTCCGGCCGGTCACCGTGGATCTGCCCAGCAGCCAGGACAGCAGCGATCGCCTGCCCGGCCTGCACGACGATGCCCAGGCCGTCCGCGATGCGCTGGGCGGCTGCGCCGATGCCGTGCTATGCGGCCACTCCTACGCCGGTGCCGTGATCAGCGAAGCGGCGGCCGGGCCGCACCCGGCCGTGCGTCACCTGGTATTCCTCGCCGCCGCCGTCCCGGACGCCGGGGACAGCCTGGCAAGCCTGGCCGAGGCAGCCACCAACGACAACCCAGCCGGAGCGGACGAACAATCAGGCGGCGAGGAGATCGATATGCGCGCGGACGGCCGCATGGTCATGCGTCCCGAAAGCGCCCGCGCCGCGCTGTTCCACGACTGCCCGCCCGACCGCGCCGACACCGCGATCGCGCTGCTCCGGCCGCAGACCCCGGCCACTGGCACACAGCCAGCCACCGCGGCCGCCTGGCGCGACATTCCATCCACCTACATCCGGTGCACCCAAGACCGGCTGCCCTGCGAACTCGTCAGCCCTGCCTACTGGGAGCACGCCACCCGCGTGCTCACCCTGCCCGCAGGTCACTGCCCCCAGTGGAGCAGGCCCGACCTCGTCGCGGACCTGCTGTGCTCGATCATCAGCAGCACCCGGCCAGATGCGGCCAACTGATGCGCAGCCCGCAAGGCTCAGGGCCGCTTCGTGGACCGTTGCGGAGCAGGTCGTCGCGGGTTCACGCCACTCCGGCCAGGGATTCGAAGCAGCTCATCACGGCGGGCCAGCCGTTTTCGTACATGTCGCGCATTTGCGCGGCGAGGGCGCCGAGACGGTCCCACGCCCGGTGCTCGAGCTCGACCCGGGTCACGCCGGGTGCCTCGGCGATGAAGCGGACCTCGACCTCGGTGGGTCCCGCCCAGTTGTCGTGCTGCCAGGTGTAGGCGATGCAGTGCGGCGGCTCCCATCGAAGTACCCGCCCGGCGGCGTGCTCTTCGCCGTCGGTGTAGCGCTCGTAGAACCGGCCGCCGACGTACGGCTCGAAGTGGAGCTCGTTGGCCCGGTCCCCGCCGAAGCTGGCGCGGTCGAGGGGCCACCATTTGCCGACGTCCCGGGTGAACAGGTCGAAGGCGTCTTCGATGCCGCGTCGCACCCGCGCCGTCACGCGGACCGGCTCGATGCTGCCGGGGCGGGGGTCGGATGGTCCCATTGGCGTCAGCCGTCCGTGTCGCGTTCGGCGAAGGCGGCGAAGCGGCCCAGGGTGTCGGACCAGAATGTCTCCAGGAACCGGCGGAGCTCTGCCAGCCCGTCGGGATCGAGCGCGTAGATCCGCCGGTTGCCAGCCGGGGTGTCGATGACAAGGCCGGCGGACTTGAGCACCTTGAGGTGCTGGCTCACCGCGGGACGGGCCACGGGCATGCCGCGGGCGATGTCGACGACGGGCAGGGGACCGTCCCAGAGCCGGCGCAGGATCAGCCGGCGCGTGTGGTCCCCGAGCGCATCGAGCTTGGCCTCCACCTCGGGGTCGAGCAAGTCGTAGCTCAAGGTGCCTCTTCACGAACCGTGTGTCTGAGTACACGGTGCTTCTTGACGCACCGTGCGCCTGATCTTACCATAGTGCGGTCAGCCAGTGCCGGCACCTCCGGCGTCACGGACGGCCGTGCCTGGCACACACACAACCAGGAGGTTTCGCAATGGGCAAGCCGATCGTTGGATGGTTCGAGGTGACTGGCAAGGATGGCCCGGCGCTGCAGAGCTTCTACTCCAAGCTCTTCGGCTGGGAGGTGACCGACGCCGGCGGCGGAACCGGCTACGGGCTGGTGGCCGCGGACGAGAAGGGCATCGCCGGGGGCATCGGCGCCAGCCCCGATGGCGGAGCGGGCTGGGTGACCTTCTACGTCGAGGTCGACGACCCGGCCGCTTATCTCGCCAAGGCCGGGAAGCTGGGGGCCAAGACAGTGGTCCCGCCGTCTGAGGTCCCCGGGTACGGGATCACCTTCGCCATGTTCGCTGACCCCGAAGGGCGCGTGGTGGGCCTGTCCAAGGGCGCCGTTCAGTGAGTCGGTGCACGTCCACCGTTGTCGTTGCCGATGCCGCGAAGGGCGTCTGCTGGATCGAGATCGGCAAGATGCTCGCAGGATTCGTGCGTCCGAGAGCGTCCTCGGGCGGTTCTCAGGTTCCGGCGGACCTGACCGGTTGACACCACGCCTCTCTGCACTAATGCCACGGTGCCGACATACAGGAGCGAATCGCCAATGAACTTGGCCGAGTTCTCCAAGCTTCCCGATCTTAGCGACGGAGAATTCCTCGCCGAGCGACAAAACCTTCGCCCGTACACAGCGTGCATTTTGAAACGGGGCCCGAACTTCGAGCCGCCCGGGCCTGACCACACCGTCGGCGTCACCAAAGTCCTCTGGGAGCATGGTAAGCGCAACACCGCGCTTCATCGCGCCGGCTTGCTGCCCATCGTGTGCCCGATCAGCGATGACGGCACGATCGCCGGCCTGGGCGTCTTCAACGCCACGGTCGACGAGGCCCGCCAGATCATGTCCGGGGATCCTGCGGTGAAGGCCCAGGTCCTCACCTATGAGGTCCACGCAACCCAGAGCTTTGTGGGCAGCACCCTTCCCAACGTCGAAGCCGGAACCAGGAGGGCATCCGGCTAGGGATGAAACTGGCCCACTCTGGCGCCGTTGGCTTGGCAGAAACGCGATGTTACTAACTGGCTGCCGGATCCGGAATGACCATGTAGCACGCGTTTCGCCAGACGAGCGGCTGAAGTCCAGGGCGAGCAGATCGGCGGCTTGGCGGTCGCATCGGTGGTTACGGCCGGTGACAAGTCAGGGCCGGTGGGCTGTATGCCCGATCGGCTCTGGGATCGCCTGCGGGCGGTCAGGGGGCTGAGGTCCTGCCAGGATGGGCCTTATGGCCAATCTCATGCCTGCTTGCGCGGCCTACAGTCGAGGGATCAGGGCCCGCAGGGCCTCGTTGGCCCGCCGGACGAACTCCGGGTAGCCGCCTGCGGCGGCTGCCGCTCGGTCCGGGGGCCGTTAGGAGTGATGCAGCCATGACTATCACCGGCATCTTGCAGGTCACCGATTCGCGAACCGGCCGCAGCTATGAGCTTCCTATCATCGATGGCGCCATCCGCGCTATTGACCTGCGCCAGATCAAGGTGGCGGACGACGACTTCGGGCTGTTGTCGTACGACCCGGCGCTGCTTAACACCGCCAGCTGCCGCAGCGCCATCACCTTCATCGACGGGGAGAAGGGGATCCTCCGCTATCGCGGCTACCCGATCGAGGAGCTGGCGCGCCGGGCCTCGTTCCTGGACGTGGCGTACCTGCTGCTGCGGGGCGAGCTGCCGGCCAAGGAGGAGTCCGCTGCCTGGGCGGCTGAGGTCACCAACCATACCTACGTGCACGAGAACGTCAAGAAGTTCATCGACGGGTTCCACCACGACGCCCACCCGATGGGGATCTTGGTGAGCACGATCGCCGCCCTGTCCACCTTCTACCCTGAGGCCAAAGCGGTCTCCGACCCGGCGGGCCAGCAAGAACAGGTGGTCCGGCTGATCGCCAAGATGCCCACGCTGGCGGCGTTCGCCTACCGGCACGCGATGGGGCTGCCGTATGCCTACCCCGATGACGAACTGTCGTACGCGGGCAACTTCCTCAGCATGATGTGGAAGATGACCGAGCCCAGGTACCGCCCGGACCCGGTGCTCGAGCATGCCCTCGACACGCTGTTCACCCTGCATGCCGACCATGAGCAGAACTGCTCCACCAGCGCCATGCGGGTGGTTGGCAGCTCACGGGCTGACCCGTACTCGGCGGCCGCCGCGGCTGCGGCGGCACTGTATGGCCCGCTGCATGGCGGCGCGAATGAGCAGGTGCTGCGGATGCTGAACCAGATCGGGTCGGTGGATAACGTCCCTGCCTACATCGAGCGGGTCAAGCGTGGCGACGTGCGCCTGATGGGGTTCGGGCACCGGGTGTACAAGAACTTCGACCCGCGTGCCACGATCATCAAGGGAATCGCTGATGAGGTGTTCGCGGTGACCGGCCGCAACCCGCTGCTGGACATCGCGCTCGAGCTTGAGCGGATCGCGCTGGACGATGAGTACTTCGTCAGCCACAAGCTGTACCCGAACGTGGACTTCTACTCGGGCATCATCTACCAGGCGATGGGCTTCCCCGTGGCCATGTTCCCGGTGCTGTTCGCGATCGGGCGCATGCCGGGCTGGCTGGCCCAGTGGCAAGAAGGCGCCGCCGACCCGGAACAGAAGATCTCCCGCCCGCGGCAGATCTACACCGGCCATGGGCTGCGCCATCTCGACGGAACGGCTGGCTGAGCCGCCGGCGCCGGTTACGTGACGGTGGGACGTTCGCCTCTATACAGGTTCGCTGCACTCGCCAACGATGATCGCGTCGGTGGTGCCGCTCGGTATGACGGCGCGCCGTTCACTGTCCGCGCAGCGCCGGGTGCGGGCGTGTACCGGGCGCTGACTGAAGTTTCTGCTGGTGGCGGAGGTGGTCCCAGTGGATGGGCTGATGATGGATGTCCCGCTGACGGTGCCGTATCTGCTGGACCGGGCGGGGCGTTACTTCCCCGATGTGGAGGTGGTGAGCCGGAGGCCGGACCGGTCGGTGGCCCGTTCCAGCTACGCTGAGGTCCGCAGCCGCGCCCACCAGCTTGCTGGCGGGCTGGCCCGGCTCGGGGTTGGCCGTGGCGACAGGGTGGCGACTCTGGGCTGGAATCACGCCGGCCACCTGGAGGCGTACTTCGGTGTGCCCATGATGGGCGGGGTGCTGCACACGCTGAACCCGCGCTTGTCGGCTGAGGACCTCGCCTATGTGGTGAACCACGCCGACGATTCGGTGCTGCTCGTGGACGATGTGCTGCTGCCGGTGCTGGAGCGGTTTCACAGCCAGGTGAGCCTCAAGCATGTCGTCGTGTGGGGCGACGGCACGAAGGTGCCGCCGGGGATGATTGGCTACGAGGAGCTCCTCGCACCGGAACCGGGCGAGTTCGCCGTGCCGCGGCTGGATGAGCGCGAGGCGGCCTGCATGTGCTACACCTCGGGCACGACCGGCCGCCCCAAGGGCGTGGTGTATTCCCACCGTGCAATCGTGCTGCACTCGCTGGCCTCGGCGATGACCGATGGGCTGGCGATCGGCCAGCGGGAGGTGCTGTGCCCGGTCGTGCCGATGTTCCACGTCAACGGGTGGGGGCTGCCGTTCACCGCCACCCTCGTCGGGTGCAAGCAGGTGCTTCCGGGCCCGCACCTGGACCCGGAGAGCCTGCTTGAGCTGTACGTTGCCGAGGGTGTCACGCTCAGCGCCGGCGTGCCGACGATCTGGCTGGGCATCTTGCAGGCGCTGGACAGGCAGCCGGATCGCTGGAAGCTCGGCCCTGTCCGGATGGTGGTTGGCGGGTCGGCGGCGCCGGAAAGCTTGATCCGCGGGCTCGACCGGCATGGCCTGCGGGTCGTGCATGCCTGGGGGATGACCGAGATGACCCCGCTGGGCACGGTCAGCTGGCTCAAGCGCTCGCTCGAACAGCTCCCCGAGGACCAGTGGTATGCCTACCGCGCCAAGCAGGGGCTGCCCGCCCCGCTGGTGGAAACCCGGGTCGTAGGAATGACGGGCGAGGCGCCCTGGGATGGCCGGTCCGCAGGCGAGCTGGAGGTCCGCGGCCCCTGGGTGGCCTCGGGCTACTACCAGGCGCCCGAGCACGCCGATCAATGGTCCGAAGACGGGTGGTTCCGCACCGGGGATGTGGCCACCATCGACCCCGAGGGATATGTGAAGATCACCGACCGGACCAAGGACCTGGTCAAGTCCGGTGGCGAGTGGATCTCCAGCGTAGAGCTGGAGAACGCGCTGATGGGGCACCCCGCGGTCGCTGAGGCAGCCGTGATCGCTGCCAAGCACCCCACGTGGGATGAGCGCCCGGTCGCGGTCGTGGTGCTGAAGGAGGGCGGCTCTGCCACCGCCGAAGAGCTGCGCGCTTTCCTGGAGCCGAGGTTCGCGAAGTTCTGGCTGCCCGACCAGTTCGTCTTCACCAGCGAGATCCCCCACACGGCCGCGGGCAAGTTCCAGAAGACCACGCTGCGGCACCAATACGGTGGCATCCTCACCGGCCAGCCACCCCCTGGCGGCTGACAGGGTCTGCACCATGCACGCGGAGGACCCGCACCTGCGCGGCCGTGACGACTCCGGAGGACTGGCTACGTGGTGGCTGGCACGCGGCGAAGACAAGCTGCCGCCTCCGGGCGAGTGGCTAACCGCCGCGGAGCGGAGCCGGGCCGAGGCGCTTGTGTACACCAAGCGGCGCATCGATTTCCTGCTCGGCCGGTGGACGCTCAAGCTAGCGGTCGCGAAGGCTCTCGGCTGGCCAGACGATGCTGCCTTTCTCGCCCGGATTGAGGGGCGCAGCGCACCTAGCGGCGCGCCGCAGCTGCACATCGACGGTCAGCCGGCGGCGCATGGCGTGTCTCTCTCCGACCGGGCGGGCTGCGCAATTTGCCTGGTAGCGAACGGCGCAGTCAGCGTCGGGTGCGATGTCGAGATCGTCGAGCCGCGCAGCGACGCCTTCATCCGCGATTACCTGACCGAGGCAGAGCGCCAGATGGTCGCCGCGGCCGGCACGGAGCGGCACAAGGCGGCCAACCTGGTCTGGTCGGCCAAGGAAAGCGCGCTCAAGGTCCTGGGCACCGGCCTTCGGCGGGACACCCTTTCGGTTGAGGTCACCGTGCTCGAGCCGAACCCGCCGCAGCGCACCTGGTCTCCGCTCGAGGTTCGCACCGAAGAAGGTCCGGTCTTTGCCGGCTGGTGGCGCCAGAGCGGCGCGTTCCTGGTAACGGCCTGCTGGCCCGGCGGCGGGCCGTCGCCGACGGCACTCGAGACCGACTCGCCCATCGACACGATGCTGCCGTCGCACCACTGGGTTGACCGGCCGGTCAGGTAGCCGCTGATCCTGTCTCCGCACTCCCTGCCGGAACCGGGGCGGGCGGGCCGGACATTGGGGAGCCAGCCAGGCGGCGCTCGAGCGCATGAATCACGAACGGCCGCAGCTGTGACGGCATGATGATGTTATCGACGGAACCCACCCGCATCGCTCGCCTGATGTCGTGGATGCTGTCGAACTCGTCCGCAACTTCCTTCAGTTTCTCGGCCCGCACGGCCTGGGCAACCTCGGCGAGCTCGTGGTGCGCCTCGGCCAGTGCCTTGCCGGTCTGCGTGGTGATGCGTTCCCGCAGGGCCGCGACGCGCGGATCCTCATCCGTCCTGGCCGAGACCTGGCGGGAGAGAACCACGGCCGCGGCGGGCGCGCCGCCGATCACCGACGCATACGATCCGGCCACGGCGGCCGTTTCCATGTCGTCATGCAGCCGCTTGGAGAAGACGACGAACGCGCCTCCGTGGTATCGGGATACCACCACGAAGACGATGGGCCCCCGGAAGTTGGTCACCGCACGGCCTATCTCGGCGCCGTACTCGAGCTGCCAGTTGCGCATGCTCTCCGGTGAACCGTCGAAACCGGTGAGATTGGCCAGCACCACAACTGCGCGGTTGCCGCTCGCCGCGTTAATAGCGCGGGCGATCTTGCGCGACGACTGCGGGAACAGCGTCCCTGACGTCCAGGACGACGGGCCGTCGGCGGGAACGAACCCGGCCCTG
>JASHPR010000431.1 GCA_030038015.1 Streptosporangiaceae bacterium | reverse complement strand
CAGGTCACCAAGGCCGCCAACCAGCTGCTGGTCGGCGGCACGTACGCGCTGGTCGCCGAGGCCATCGTGCTGATGGAACGCTCGGGAGTGAACGCCCGCGCCGGGCTTGACATGCTGGCCGGCGGGCTGGCGGCCAGCCGCATCCTCGACCTCAAACGCGAAACGATGCTCGCGCGGGAGTTCAAGCCAGGATTCCGGGTCGACCTGCACCACAAGGACATGGGCATCGCGATCGCCGCCGCCCGGGACGCCGACGTGTCACTGCCTATGACCGGGCTGGTCGCCCAGCTCATCGCGGCGGCCCGCGCGCAGGGCTACGGCTCCCTTGACCATTCCGCGCTGCTGAAGATCATCGAGAACCTTTCCGGCGATTCCGGGGCGGGCGGTGTCCCCACGCAGGTGGGCGGTTCCGGGGGGTCCGCGGGGGATGTCCCTCCGCGGGTCGGGTGAGATGAGGTATGACCTGGTCATCCGGTCGCGGCGGACGGTACCCGACGGCGCGACCGAGTTCAAGTGCTGCCCGCCGATCAGGGACGCGGTTAACCGGGAGGCACTGTGGCGCGGGCTCGAAGCCGACGTGATCGACTGCGTGGTATCCGATCACTCCCCGTGCCCGCCGGAGCTGAAGTCGCTCGGCTCGGGAGATTTCGGCGCGGCCTGGGGGGGCATCGCGTCCCTTCAGCTTGGGCTGTCCGCAGTGTGCACCGCGGCCCGGCGGCGCGAACGCACGCTGGACGACGTGGCCCGGTGGATGGCCACCGCTCCGGCCGCGCTGGCGGGCCTGCCGGCCAAGGGGCGCATCGCCGTCGGGTGCGACGCTGACCTGGCGGCGTTCGACCCGGAGGAGAGCTTCGTGGTGGACCCGGCACGATTGGAGCACCGGCACCCAGTCACGCCGTACGCGGGCAGGGCCCTGACCGGACGGGTACGGCAGGCGTGGCTGCGAGGCATCCCGCTGCTCGACGCCGACGGCGGGGCGCCGGATGGCGAGCCAGTTGGCCGATTGCTTAACCGGGGCTGACAGGGAAGGAATTGTCTGTGGACGAACAACTTCTGCCCGACCTGCTCCGGCTGCGCGGATCGGTCGTGGCGGCCAGCGACGAGTTCTTCGCGGCCAAGGAGAACCTGATCAAGCCGAACGCGCCGGTCTTCGTACCTGAAAGGTACGGCGCCAAGGGGCAGGTCTACGACGGGTGGGAAACCCGGCGGCAGCGCGGGCCCGGCGGGACACTGCCCGATCGCGAGGCCAGGGACCGGGTGATTGTCCGGCTCGGCGTGCCCGGGGTGGTGCGCTCCATCGTGGTCGACACCGCGTTCTTCACGGGCAACTACCCGCAGGCCTGCTCGGCGGACGCGTGTTTGGTAGCCGGGTATCCCTTGTTGCCCGAGCTCGCCGCTGACGCCGCCGGCGCTGGGACGAAACCGGGTGATTGCAGGCGGCCATGAATCATGTGGTACTCGCTCCGGACAAGTTCAAGGGAACGCTCACCGCGGCCCAGGTCGCCGCGCACGTGGCCGCCGGGCTGAAACGGGTCCGCCCCGGACTGCAGGTCGTAAGGGTGCCTGTCGCGGACGGCGGCGATGGCACGGTGGACGCGGCGGTGGCCGCCGGGTACCGCCGCGTCGAGGTCAGGGCCAGCGGGCCGACCGGCAGGCCGCTGACCGCTACGTTGGCGCTCGGCCGGGGAACCGCCATCATCGAGTCCGCACAGGCGTGCGGACTCAGCAGGCTGCCTGGGGGCCAGCCGGCGCCGCTGACCGCGTCCAGCCGCGGGGTCGGGGAACTCATTCTCGCGGCGACGCGGATGGGCGCGCAGCGGATCGTGCTCGGCCTCGGCGGCGTCGCCTCCACCGACGGCGGGGCGGGCCTGGCGGTGGCGCTCGGCGCCCGGCTGCTGGACAAGTCGGGAGCCGAACTCCCGCCGGGCGGCGCGGCCCTGGCCCGGCTGCACCGGATCGACCTGTCCGGGTTGCGGGATCTGGCCGGCACGGACTTCGTGGTCGCCACCGACGTGGACAACCCGCTGCTCGGCGAGCATGGTGCGGCGGCGGTCTACTCGCCACAGAAGGGCGCTTCGGCGCAGGACATGAGCTACCTCGAGGACGGTCTTGCCCGGTGGGCGGACGTGGCCGAGCAGGCCCTCGGCCGGGTGCACCGGCACGACCCGGGCGCTGGCGCGGCAGGCGGGCTCGGCTTCGCGGCGCTCGCCTTCCTGGACGCCACCGTGCGACCGGGTATCGACCTGATGCTGGACCTGCTCTCGTTCACCGATCGGCTGGCCGGGGCCCTGCTGGTCGTCACCGGCGAAGGGGCGCTCGATACCCAGACCCTGCACGGCAAGGCCCCGGCCGGGGTGGCCCGCACGACCGCCGCGGCGGCTCCGGGCCTGCCGGTGATCGCGGTGGCCGGGATGTGCTCGCTGACCACCGCCCAGCTCCGCTCGGCAGGCATCGTGCGCGCCTATACGCTCGCCGACATCGAGCTTAACTTGCGGCGCTGCCGTGAGCAGGCTGGGCCGCTGCTCGAAGACCTCGCCGGACGCATCGCACGTGACTGGATAACGGCATAACCCCCGCCGTCACCGCGGCGCGGAGCTCAGCCGTCCCGCAGCCTGGCGACCAGCGCATCGGACTGCTCGACGGTGAGCACTCCGGAGGCGCTCGCCAACGGCAGCACGCGGGTGCCGCCGGCCAGGAAGATCACCTGGTCGTTCAGGCAAGCGCACAGATCGGGATGCCGCTCGGCGATCGCCATCCGCTCACGCAGCATCGCCTCCTGCTTGGCGGCCATGGCCGGAAGCACCCGCTCGTCGAGCGTGCGCCGCACCCGGCGGCCGATCGCCCGGCCGATAA
>JASHPR010000035.1 GCA_030038015.1 Streptosporangiaceae bacterium | reverse complement strand
TCCGTCCCATCTCGCCGCAGGTAAATTCGGCCTGGCGCAGCCTGCCCTCCAGCTCAGGAGTCAAAGCGGTGAGCGCCATGACCCGATCATGCCGGAACCCGATCGCGCGCCTCGCGGCATGATCGATGTTCGGTCACGGTGCCTGTCAGTGTCTGGTATTTCAGCGGCTATCCGGGTTCGCCGCTGATGCGCGTCAGCTGTGTCGGCTTGGCGTCGGGTGGATCGCCGGTCGCGCCGGGATCCCTAAGTGCTCGGTCGCATATGTTGCTGCCAGGCGTTCATCACCGTCGGGCTGGATGCCGGGGCGGCGGACTTGGCTGTCAGCGGGCTTGGCCTACTGCCGCGGACGGCGCGCAGCCCACGCACCTGCCTGTGCACCTTGGCATCACGGAGCGTGGTCGGCGCTCGTGTGACAGGCGCGCCGACCCGCCTTCGATATGGGCGGCAGTGTATTAGCCCACGCCGTAAGTCGAGTTGTGTCCGAACGGGCTGATCTGTGGGGGCGGCTCACGCGTCGGATGCGGGCTCCGCGCGCCTGCCCGGCTGCAGTACGTGCCGGGCGAGCTGAGAGCGGGATCTCACTCCGAGCTTGCGGAATGTCTTGCGCAGGTGATAGTCGACGGTGCTTGCGCTGATGAACAGGCGCGCCGCGATCTCTGCGTTGGTGGCGCCGTCTGCCACCAGACGGGCGATCTGAGCCTCCTGAGGCGTCAGGTCCGTGCGTGTTTCGGCGTCCCGTTTCCGGGCATGTTCGCCGGTTGCCTCAAGCTCTATGCGGGCCCGTTCGGCGAATCCCTGCATGCCGAATTCGGTGAACATGTGATGGGCCAGGCGCAGCTGCTCACGGGCGTCGAGCCGGCGGCGCTCGCGCCGTAGCCATTCGCCGTAGAGCAGGCGGGCGCGCGCGAGCGCCACTCGCAGCCGGGTGCGCTCGAGCCGGCTGATTGCCTCGCCGTAGAGGTCCTCCGCGTCCTGGCCGTCGCTGAGCAGTGCTCGTGAGCACGCGTCGATTCCCAGGGCCCAGTCAGTGCCACTGGCGCGGGTGGATTCGGTCAGGCGCTGACAGGCGGCGGCTGCGCATTCGGGATCGCCGGTGCGGGCGGCGGCTTCGGCGAGTTCGGCCAGAGCCCAGCTGGTGAACCGCTGCGCGGGTGTGTCTTCGCTAGCGCGCCGGGCCCATTCCCGCGCTTCGGCGTAGTGGCCAAGGCCGTTGTTAAGCAGCGCTGCGGACCACTGGATGAAGCTGAGTCCTACTCCCTCGCCGCGTTGCAGTACGTCCTTGGTGCCGGTCTCGATCAGCTGCATGGCGTCGGAACTGCGGCCCTCGAACGCGGCCAGGCCCAGTGCGGCGTAGGGGGCGATGCGGCTGCCGGTTGCCTCGGTGACGGCTGCCTCCTCCCCGCCGAGCGACGCGGCCTGGGTAAGGTCGCCAGCGAACAGGCAGGCCCCTGCCCGGGTGCTGAGGGCCATCGGGAGCACCGTGAGAGCACCGGTGTCACGGCCGAGCTGGACAAAGCGGGCGGAGAGCAGGTCCCAGCTTTCGTAATCCCACAGCAACCCCGCGGCGTGGCCGGCCAGCCAGAGCCAGCGCAAGCCATCGCTGGCGGGCATGTGCTGATCGACGAACGCGCTCACGGCCTGTTTGAGCAACGGAGCGGCCGCCGGGTACCCGTCAGTGATCAGGAGCGCGAACCCGTCGAGCAGAAGGTCGGGCGGCCGGGGCCTTGGCGACGGCCGCGCGGCCCGTGCTGCCCGGGCGGTCGCCAGCAGGCCGGCGTCAGTAGCCAGCCGCCCGGCCAGCAGAGCGGCGGAGAATGCTTCCAGGTACGTCTCGCGCGCCAGCGCGAGATCAAGCGGCTCGAGTTGCCTGGCGGCCGCGAGCAACTGAGGCGGCGCGTCGCTTCCGAAGTTCAACGCGAATGCGATCTGTCCGCGCAGCAAGTCGACCCGGGCCCGCTGCAGCGCATCAAGCGGGCGAGCTTCAGCTGCGTCCAGCAAT
This sequence comes from Streptosporangiaceae bacterium, assembly GCA_030038015.1. Taxonomy (GTDB): domain Bacteria; phylum Actinomycetota; class Actinomycetes; order Streptosporangiales; family Streptosporangiaceae; genus JASHPR01. The sequence goes on along the minus strand of JASHPR010000035.1, from coordinate 7,867 downwards.
CGCAGTGCTGCGTCGAACGCGCCTGCTTGCTGGCGGGCCTGTGCGGCCGCAAGTGCTCGTTCGGCATACCGGTGCGGGTCTAGCGTGAGCGCGGCCGAGCGTTCCAGGAACGCAGCTGCGGCTGCCAGGCCTCCGCAGGCCTGCGCACGGTCCGCCTCGCGTTCGAGTTCGGCGGCTACGTCCTCGTCTGGTCCCGGCGCAGCCTGGGCACGATGCCAGGCACGTCGAGCCGGCTCTGCCTGCCGATCGGTTGAATCCGCCAGAGCCTGGTGTGCATTCCGCCGCTCCTGCGCTGACGCCGCCTGATAAACGGCCGACCGCACCAGCGGATGACGAAAGATGACTCGCGAGCCGAACATCACCAGGTCTTCCGCCGCGGCGGGCGCCGCCGCCTCAGGCTCGATGCCAAGGCTGCGGGCGGCGTTCCACACCAGGATCGGATCACCGGTAGGGTCTGCCGCCGCGACCAGAATAAGACGCTGGGTCGCGGCTGGGAGCGCGCTGAAACGCTGCCGGAACCCCTGCTCGAGCCAGCCCGGCAGCCCCGACGCATCCGGTACGCCGAAGCCTCCGGTCAGCTGGGCCGGTGTCCACACGCGGTGCAGTTCAAGCAAAGCCAGCGGGTTTCCGCGCGCCTCGGCGATTATCCGGTCACGCACCGGGGCGTCCATCTGCGCGCCGACCACTGAATCCAGCAGTGCTCGCGAGTCACTGCTGTCCAGACCCCGGACGACCAGTTCGGGGAACCCGGACAGCTCAGGGCCGGGGTCACGCGTCGCGAACAGCATGGCCACTGCGTCGGCCTGGAGGCGGCGGGCGGCGAAGGCGATGGTTTGCGCCGACGCGTGGTCTAGCCACTGCGTGTCGTCGATCACGCACAAGACCGGCTGCTGCTGCCCAGCCTGGGATAGCAGGCTGAGCGTGGCCAGTCCCACCATGAACGGGCTGGGCGTGTTCCCGGCCATCAGCCCGAACGCGGTGGCGAGCGCATCACGCTGCGGACCGGCTAGTCGCTCTATCCGGTCCAGCAACGGTGCGCACAATTGATGGACCGCAGCGAAAGCGAGTTCCATCTCCGACTCGACACCAGCGGTGCGGAGGACACGCAAACCGGCCGCTGCGCTTGCCGCGCGATCGAGCAGCATGGACTTGCCGATCCCAGGCTCACCGCGGATCACCAAAACAGCGCTCTCCCCGCTGCGAGCTGACCCCAGCAGCCGGTCGAGTAGCTCACACTCACGCCGCCGGTTAAGCAACGCCAACCTCCCCGGCAAAGATCGGGAATGCCAAGGTAACACGCGCGTCTTCGCGCTCATTGACTACACATGACTCGGAGAGCGTCTCAGGATAAATACGCGTTTTCGGCACTTGCTCATCGGCCAGCAGCAATCCTGCGCGGTCAGCTTCGGGTCTCGGTCACAACCTGCCCGGCAGGTGCTCCAGCTAAGCAGCCACGCGGAGTCCGCATCTCGGGTGTTACCAAGCCTGCTACCGGCTGCGTGAGATCACGCCACCTCGTGGCGGACTACGAACTTCCGGGATTCGACAAGCCAACCCCCTGGCTAGCGTTCAGGCATGAACCGCAGGGACCCGAGTCCGAGGCCCCGCCCCAAGTGGGAATCCGCGGCGTCTCCCGGACTGACCTCCTGCCGGAAGGTCAGCTGCGGCCGGCCAGGCCGCTTGACGACAGGCACCACTACTACCGGAAGGAACTTCAGATGAAGCTCGCGACGTTCAACGCAGGCGCAGGAGACCACGTCGGCATCGTCGACGGCGGCGAGGTCATCGACCTGACTGCCGCCGATCCGTCCCTGGCTACCATGATCGAACTCCTGGACCGAGGCCCCCGCGATGCGATGGCCAACTCCCCGTCGGCTCCGCGCCTAGCTCTATCGAGCGTGAAGCTTGGCCCGCCGGTGCCTCGGCCGCCGAAGTTCCTGGCCATCGGCTACAACTACGCTGCCCATCTGCAAGAGACCCACATGGCCCGGCCGACCCGTCAGGCTTGGTTCAACAAGCAGCAAACCTGCATCATCGGTACCGGCGATTCCATCTGGGTCCCCAAGATCGCCCCCAACGAGATCGACTACGAAGGCGAGCTAGGGGTGGTGATCGGCCGACGGTGCAAGAGCGTGCCAAACGACAAATCGGCGGTCCTCGACGTGATCGCCGGGTTCACCATCATCAACGATGTGAGCGTGCGGGACTGGCAGGAACTTGAGCCCGGCATGGTCGTCAGCAAGTCCTTCGACACCCACGGCCCGACCGGCCCGTGGATCGTAACCACAGACGAGATCAGCGACCCCCTCGACCTCCGCCTGCGCACCTACGTCAACGACGACCTCCGCCAGGACGGACACACCAAAGACATGCTGTTCGACATCTACGAACAAGTGTCATATCTGTCCAGCGCCTTCACTCTCGAAGCCGGCGACGTCATCTCGACCGGCACCCCCAGCGGCATCGCCTGGCACCACCCCGGCAAGTACCTCAAGCCAGGCGACACCGTCCGAGTCGAAATCGACAAGATCGGAACCCTCGAAAACCCCGTCATCGCAGAGCCCTGACACGCCGACGTCACCGCCGCCAGAGGCCCCGCTGGTCCGCGGGCGCGTCAGTCCGCACGGCGGCACGGGCAAACTGCTCCCTAGAAACCTGGCGACCTGCCTGCCGCGTGCCAGATCCGCACAGCGCGCCAGCGAGCCGTTGGCAAGACTTCGGTGAGTGCGATCATCTGTCGAGTACGCGGTTGCCAAACGGCCGCCTCCACCGTGCCGACAACTACTAGCCGCGGGCCAGCAACCTTCTTCACGGCTAGATCTGGACTGTGCACAGTAATGGCTGATATGGGGACCGTACGTAACGCTTGCGCCTGAGGATCCTCCGGTGCCGAGTCGGCAATCCGGAGCGGCGGCCTGTGTCGCTGTTGTGACCTTGCGTGATCATCCGGGTCGATTGACGGTGAGGTGAATCATCGTCGCTGGGGCCTTTGGCTGGCCCAGCCTCCCAGGTCTCAGCCCACGCCCCGGGAGGTGCCAAATGGCCACCACGTCCACGTCCACCGCGATCGTCCCCATCCAGCCGGCATTCACTGCCGCCGAGCGGCTGGCGCTGGCAGGGTTCCTGGCCGGTTATACCGGCCTGACCCGTGATGCCTACGCCCTGGACCTGCGCCAGTATGCGAGCTGGTGCCAGCTGCGCGACCTACGACTGTTCCAGGCCCGCCGGGCCGACATCGAGTGCTTCGCCCGCGACCTGGAAGCGAAGGGCCGGGCCCGGGCCACCATCACCCGGCGGCTGTGCACCATAGCAGGGTTCTATAAGTACGCCGTCGAAGAGGAACTTCTCGAGCACTCACCGGCCGCGCACGTCCGCCGTCCCCGGCTGGATTACGAGTCGCATGCCACCGGGCTTGACCGCAACGAACTCGGTGCGCTGCTGGTCACCGCCGGGCTCGGTCCAGCCCTCGAACATGCCCTCATCTCCCTGCTCGCACTCAACGGGTTAAGAGTGTCAGAGGCCACCGGCGCGAACACCCAAGCCCTCGGGCAAGAGCGGGGCCACCGGACGCTGACCATCATCCGAAAGGGCGGCAAGGTCGTCACGATCCCGCTCGCGCCGCGTACCGCCCGCGCTATCGACCTCGCGATCGGCGAACGCTCAAGGGCCCGCTCTTCCTGACTCCTGATGGGCACCGACTGGACCGGCACGGCGCCGCCCGGATCGTCCGCCGGGCCGCCCGCCGCGCCGGGATCACCAAATCCATTGGGCCGCGCACGCTGAGGCACGCATTCATCACAGCAGCCCTTGACGCCGGCGTCCCGCTGCGCGATGTCCAAGACGCCGCCTCGCACGCGGATCCGCGGACCACGATGCGGTATGACCGGGCCCGAGCCTCACTCGACCGGCACGCCACCTATGTTGTCGCCGCCTACCTCGCCGGAGCCGCCAGGTAGCCGACAGCGGTCGCAGGCGTCCTCCCGCCCGGCCGTGTTCGCCGGGCGGGAGAACGGCTCGCCGGGCGTGCCCGCCCGTTCAGCCGATCTCGAGCTGCTCGTCGACCAAATGGGCGATGAGCATAAGGGTGCCGCCGGGGGCAAGACGTAGCGGTTCAAGGCGTCGGTGCCCGAGCCGCCGTTATGGGTGACGGCGCAGTCGTCTGCTGTGGCCGCCTATGCCGTACAGAATGTGTGTTATGACGCGAGCTCAAGTGGCGACAGGCCGCCTGGGGCTCTTCCGCCCGGTTCCGGCGCTTTGGCCGGGGGCCGGCCGGTCCTGGGGTGCGGAGCTTGCCCGAAGTTATCTGCGTCGGCCGATGACCCAGGCGGTTGCGGCCCACGCCGCCACCGTCCAGGCGGCGAGCACGGCGTAGGACGCGGCGAGGTCGTGGACCAGGCCATTGGTCACGCTCGCCCGCATGACCTGCGCCAGGTGGTAGATGGGCAAGACGCGGTGCACGTCGGCCAGCCAGGGCGGCAGCTGGGTGATCGGGAACACCACGGGGGAGAACAGCAGGACCACGAAGATCAGGGCCATGGCGATCACGTTGGTCACCAGGGGGTCCGGGATGGCTAGGGCCATGCCGAATCCCATGGAGGTGGCCATGAGCGAGGCCAGCACGAACGCGGGCACGACCGCTGGTGACAGGCTCAGGTGGAGCCCGTAGCGCCAGGCCGCCAGGGCCAGGGTGGCGACGATCCCGGGAATCGTCATGGCCGTATACACGGTGAACGTCGAGGCCACGGCGGCTGACCGGGGCGCTGGAAGCGACCAGATGAAGTCCCAGGTCCCGGCCGCCTTCCGCTCGGTCGCCATCGTCGTGACGCCGATCAATGCGGCCGTGATCACCGCGAGGGCGGGCGCGCCGCTGACGATGAACAGGGCCGCCGCCGGGGACATGCTGGGCCCGATGTAGAAGCCGTAGATGATCGCCATCCCGGCGCCGAACAGGACCTGGGTCAGGACGAACATCGGCAGCCAGGTCCGTTGGGAGGCGACGTCGAACCGGAGCATGGCCAGGTAGCTGGAGAACCAGTGACCAGGCCCGCGCCTGACACTCGGCGGAGGGCCACCAGGATCGACGTTCGTGCCACAGCCAGCGACATGCATGGCTACCTCCGGTGTCCCACGGCCCACGCCGCGACGAGCCCGGACATCACGGCCCACGCTGCCACCACGAGATAGGCGCGCCCCGCCCCGGTTGTCGTGCCGCTGGCCAGCGCCGAGCGCGTGATCGTCGCCATGGAGCCGAACGGCAGCCACCGGTTGGCCTGCGCCAGCCAGCCCGGCAGTTGCCCGGCGGGGAACATGACCGGGCTGAACCCGAAGAGCACGAAGATCAGCGACACGCTCACCAGCCGCGTGAGCATGGGGACGGTGATGGCGTGGGCGACCGCGTAGCCCATCAGGACCCCGGTGCAGCTCACCGCGAGCACGGCGGGAACGATCGCGGGCGTGATGTCAAGGTGCAGGTGGTACCGGGCCACCCCGGCGACCAGCGTGATGATCACGGCGGGCAGTGCGGTAATCAGCGCGACCGTGTACCAGGCCATTGCCATCATGCTGCGCGGAACCGGCATCGACTGCAGGAACTCATAGCTCCCGGCCGCCCGCTGGTCCGCCACGATCTGCGGCTCGAAGATCAGGCCGGCCGTGATCAGGTTCACCACCGGGATCCCGGTCACCACGAAGGCCGCGGCCGATTCGGGTATGTGGCGGAAGAACAGCCCGATCCCCAGGGCGAACCCGGCGCCTTGCAGGATGAGGACCGTCGCGAGGATCGGCAGCTGCAGCCGCAGGTCCGCGAGATCCCAGACGAACATCCGCCGGTATCCGTGCAGCCAGTACCGCGGCCCGCCGCGAGCGACAGGCAAACGTGCCCGCGCCGCTCGGGCCGGGGCAGCCGGGGCGGGAGCCATCGTCAGCCCGTTTCGTCGCCGTCGGCGGAGCCGTGGCCGGTCAGCTGAATGTAGGCGTCCTCCAGCGACGTGGCGCTGAGCGCGTACTCCTCCGCCACACCGGTCCCGATGAGCTCCTGCGCCCACCCGATGGCGTGCGATGCCTCGGCGTCGTCGATGACGGCCATCAGGTTGTGGCCCACTCGTGTCGCGCGCCTGACGAACCCCGGCAGCTCCGGATCGTCGCGGCCAGGGGTGAGCATGAGCTGGAGCCGCAGGTGCCCGCGGTCGTTGGCCTTCATCGACGACGGCGTGCCCTCGGCCAGCAGGCGGCCGTTGTCGATGATGGCCAGCCGGTCCACCGCCTTCTCGGCTTCCAGCACGTTGTGGGTCACCAGGAGCACCGCCACGCCGAGGTTTCCCAGGTCGCGGATCTGCTGCCACAGCATCCGGCGGCGCAGCGGGTCGACGTCGTTGGTGGGCTCGTCCAGGATCACCACCCGCCCCGGGCACACCGTGACCATGGCGAACCCGACCAGCCGCTTCACCCCGCCGGACAGGCTGATCCCCCGCGTGTTCCGCCACTGGCCAAGGTCGAGCGCCTCGATCAGCTCATCTGCCCGGCGGGCCACCGCGACCGGGTCGCCGCCCCGGATCCGGCCGCACAGCACGATCGCCTCCCGGGCCCTGAACGAGTCGATCGGAACCTGGGCCTGCGGCAGGTACGAGCACAGCTGACGGGCCGCGGCAGGGTCGGCCACCAGGTCATGCCGGCCGAGCGTGATCCGGCCCGACGTCGGCCTCAGCAGGCCGATGACCTGCTTGACCAGCGTGGTCTTGCCGGCGCCGTTCGGTCCCAGCAGCCCGTACACCTCGCCCGGCTCAACGTGCAGGCAGATCGCGTCGTTGGCCCGGACCCCGTTCGCGTAGACCTTGGTGACACCCGCCGCCCGGAACGTCCAGTCCTCCACCGGCCCAGGGGCGCCATTGACAGGAAGACCATGGGAAACATCGCCGACCTCAGCCAGGCGCGGCCGGCGATCCGGCCTGGCAACGCCGCCCATCGGCCACCTCGCCTTCCGGCACGAACATCGGAGCGGTGGCTTGAGCATGGCTGTGGCGAGCCCCATACGACAGAGGCGATAGTCCCCTTTCGCCCGGCCTCTTTGATGTTCGGCGCTCCACGCCGCCGATCACCACGGAGACGAGTTAACCGGCTCTCACAGTCCGTCACGAGCTTCCGGTGCGCTTGACGCACCCGAGCCGCCGTTCTGTAGTGGAGCCATCGCTTCGATCCGATCCGTTGGACGCACGCAGAACCGGGCTTTCTGTGTCGATGGCGGCCCGATGCGGCTTCGGCTGGCTGCAAGATCGAATCACTTCGTGGCTGCGGTGAGTGCCGGCCTGGCCTGCATCCGGGCGCGCCTGCGCACAAGGGCTACCACGACAACGCTGCCGGCACCGAGCACTGACAATCCTCCGAGAGCGGTGGCAAAGATGGCTGTGCCGAGCGGAAGGTCCCAATTTGACAGGCTGGCCGAGATGTCATGGGCGCCCGCCGGGTCTCGCGGGTTGTAGGACACCGTGACCGTTGAGCCGACAGCCGGAAATTCGCTTTGGTACGGCGCGGTGAACCGGTACGCGTGTCCGCGGAGGCCGGTGTACTCAATGGTGGGCTCATAGGTGCAGCTTCCGTCGCAGGAGGCTTGTACGGCTAGGACCCTTCCGGTGGTCTGGATTCCGCCGGAAACCGGCAGCAGCTGAGCCCGGCTGTGCTCGACGCTCAGCAAACCCCATACACCCACCACCAAGATGACGAAAGGCACAGCCGCAGCCAGCGTCAGCCCGGCATAGGCCACCCGCTTCTGATTCCCGGACAACCCCGGGCGTCCAGCCAGGGTCTGTTGTGCGCCAGCACCGGTCGCGCTGGCCAGCTTGCGTAGCCGCTTGAGGCGGATACGGTAGGCCAG